>NZ_JAZVJO010000302.1:0-2912 GCF_059453735.1 Peribacillus sp.
GGCGTGAGCATGACCTTGTGAACCGTAACCGATTACTGCTACTTGTTTCGTATTAAAATAATTTTGATTTGCGTCCGAATTGTAATATACTTTTGCCATTTTAAAATCTCTCCCTTTTCACTCATTAGTATGTTTTTTTAAAATCTAAATATTTCGTCTTTTTAAACAATGGTTAGGCTTTTATGGCTAGTACGCTGGGTTCCCCGCGGAAAAGCAGTCGTGCCGGTACGAGCTAATTCTTTAATGCCATATGGCTTCATTAATTCAATAAAGGCACCGATTTTTTCGGATTCACCCGTAATTTGAATGGTTAATGAGTCCTTACTGATGTCAATAACAGCGGCTCGAAACGGTTCAATTAAACTGTTAATCTCTGCTCTGTTCTGGCTTGTTGCCATTACCTTGATTAAGGCGAGCTCTCTCGATACAATCGATTGGTTTGAAATATCATTCACTTTTAAAATATCAATTTGTTTATTTAATTGTTTGGTCATCTGTTCAATCACATGTTCATTTTCAACATGTACGACGACAGTCATGCGTGATATTCCTTCTTGCTCCGAGGGACCTACTGTCATGCTCTCAATGTTATAGTTTCGTTTAGTAAATAGATTAGTAATCCGGTTCAGCACACCCGGACGATTGTTTACCGTTAGGGTTATAATTCCTTTCATTGCTTGACTCCTTCCATTTCATGCAGCCCTTTTCCTGGTGAAACCATCGGATAGACGTTTTCTTCGGGCTCCACGTGAAGATCGAGAAGAACCGGTCCATTCATCGTGACTGCTTTTTCAATCAAAGCAATTGCTTCTGCTTCTGTAGTTGCTTTAAAGCCAGGAATTCCATAAGCATCAGCCAGTTTTACAAAATCCGGTTGGGTCTGGAAGGTGCTGTGTGAATACCGTTTCTCATGGAAAATTTCCTGCCATTGTCGAACCATTCCCAATGCATGATTATTAATAATCACAATTTTGATTGGCAGATTCATTTCAGCAATGACGGCCAGCTCTTGGTTTGTCATTTGGAATCCGCCATCCCCAGATATGGAGATTACTATTTTTTCTGGTTCTGCAATTTGGGCGCCAATTGCTGCTGGCAATCCAAATCCCATTGTTCCAAGCCCACCCGATGTTACCCAGGCATGCGGCTTATTGAAAGGATAGTATTGTGCAGCCCACATTTGATGCTGCCCGACATCAGTGACCACAATCGCTTCTCCATTTGTGTACTGATGTAAAAGTTCAATTACTTTTTGCGGCTTCAAAGCCCCTGTATCATTTAGATAGCTTAATGGAAATTCTTTTTTCCAAGCATTAATGGTATCAATCCACTTAGATGCTTCAGGCTTTTTTCCATCTTGTGCGATCAAATCTATGAGTGCTTCCTTTGCATTGCCGACTACCGGAATCTTTGTTGGTACATTCTTGCCAATTTCCGCAGGATCGATATCGATATGAGCAACCGTTGCGTAAGGAGCAAAATACTTCAAATTTCCTGTCAGCCGATCATCAAATCTCGCTCCAATATTAATCAGTAAATCACAAGTGGATAGGGCCATATTCGCTGCATAAGACCCATGCATGCCACCCATCCCGATAAACAAGGGATGATCTGCTGGATATCCACCCAGTCCGAGTAAGGTATGCACGACCGGAATTCCCTGTTGCTGGGCATAGGTCCTTAATTCATCAGCACCCTTAGAATGAAGGACTCCAGCACCTGCAAGAATGACTGGTTTTTCCGAAGAACTGACGGCTTCAACCAGCTTTCTGATTTGAAGATGATTCGGCTGAACGGTTGGCTGATAGCCTGGTAAATCCATCTCTGGATCTTCATCTGCAAAGCCTGACAGGATGGCAATATCCTTTGGTATGTCAATTAAAACTGGACCTGGACGACCGCTGGATGCAATATGAAAGGCTTCTTTAACAATTCTAGGGATATCTTCTGTCTTCCTGACCTGATAATTATGTTTCGTTATAGGTGTAGTAATTCCGAGTACGTCCGCTTCTTGAAAAGCATCCGTACCAATTACACTTGTAGCAACTTGCCCAGTGAAAATGACGAGGGGAAGTGAATCAATCATTGCATCGGTAATACCCGTTACAACATTCGTTGCTCCCGGACCTGATGTTGCAATGACTACGCCTGGTTTACCAGTCACTCTGGCATATCCTTCAGCTGCATGAATGGAGCCCTGTTCATGTCTAGTAAGAATATGAAATAGACCTGAGCTGTAAAGCTTGTCGTAGATTGGCAATACTGCTCCTCCAGGATAACCAAATATAACGTCTACATTTTGCTTTTTTAGAGCATCCATTAAAAAGTCTGCTCCGCTTTTTTCTACTTTTACTTTCTCCCTGTCAGTCAGGAGTGCTTTCTCAGTCATTTAAAGACCTCCTCTACATCATTTCACCGGTTAAGCGATTTTTTTCATATAAAAAAGCCCTCCACCCTAATAGACCCGCTTTCGCAAGTTTCAAGGGGTGAAAAGGCTACTTGACCAGTCCACGGTACCACCCTAATTCGTACAACTATGTACGCTCTTCATCTTTTTGGTAACGGGTGCTGGTATGCACCCGTTCAGCTTTACTTGCAAGTTGCTTTCAAGCTGAAACTCAGAGGTGAGTTCATCTCTTGTAACACTACCGGTTTCCAGCAATCCCGGCTCTCTGTGAATGTTGTATCAAAAGACTACTTTTCCTCTTCATTGCTTTTCTTTATAATAGCCAACGGATTTATCTAAATAGTAAGTAAATTCAGCTTGGTTTGGATGTCCTCGTAATTCTTGGCTGTTGATGATTATATTACGACGATATGTAAGGTACGTCAATAGGTTTTTTCGTTATTATTAGATTATTCTTAAAGTTCAAACTAATTTGTATCCGCTTACATCGTTGAAGAGAAAGAGT
>NZ_JAZVJO010000303.1:0-8051 GCF_059453735.1 Peribacillus sp.
TGCTAATTTAAAATCATTTCAATGTAGATATTAGTAATAATAAATAGAGTTCCCATCATAGATTGCCAATTCTATACTTAGGGAGTGTGAAGTAACATGGTTACATTATATACCTCGCCAAGCTGTACCTCATGCAGAAAAGCAAAAGCATGGTTGGAAGAGCATGAGATAGGATATACAGAAAGAAACATCTTTTCAGAACCGTTGTCTATTGAAGAAATTAAAGAAATTCTTCGAATGACAGAAGACGGAACAGATGAAATTATTTCAACACGTTCTAAAACATTCCAAAAATTGAATGTTAACCTAGAATTATTGCCCCTTCAGGAATTATATAAGCTTATCAAAGACAATCCTGGCCTGTTAAGACGTCCAATTATCCTTGATGAAAAAAGACTTCAAGTCGGATATAATGAAGATGAAATTAGAAGGTTCCTGCCGCGTAAAGTTCGTACATACCAATTACGCGAAGCACAGCGGATGGTCAATTAACATAGGCGTAAGCCCTGCCAGTAAATTTGGCGGGGTTTTTATTTTTTATTTGCTAAATAAGCTCATGCAATCCTTCTCGTTTTGAATAGAATAAGGTAAGCTGGTAAAATTAATTGGGGTTGCAAAACATACCTATATTTTGTAATATAGGAGAACTATTAGGCATATGATTGTTTTTTACAACTAGAGGTTTTTTATTTCCCTTCTCAAGGGTTTTATCATAAAATAAAAGAAAATAGTTTATTTTTATCCTGTTGCCGGTTACAAGTATTCCTTCGTGGGTAAAGATAGCATAAGAGCGTGTGTAGCTCGGGGGTAATTATCCCTTCAAAACAAGAAAGAAGGGAGATGGAATTATGGAGATCGAACGTATTAATGAAGATACAGTTAAATTTTATATTTCTTATATAGATATTGAAGAACGCGGCTTTGACCGAGAAGAGATTTGGTACAGCCGTGAGCGCAGTGAAGAATTGTTCTGGGAAATGATGGATGAAGTACATCAAGAAGAAGAATTTACGATGGAAGGACCTTTATGGATACAAGTACAAGCACTTGAAAAAGGTCTAGAGGTTTTAGTGACTCGAGCTCAGTTGACAAAGGACGGCCAAAAACTGGAACTTCCGCTCGCAGATGAAAAGCTTGGTGATATACAGGTGGATGAGAAACTGGAATCACTGCTTGAACAACAATTTCAAGGGAAGCATGAATTCAGTTCAGTACAGTTTGAAGATGGTAAGATTGAGTTTATTACGGCTTTCGATGACTTTGAAGATGTCATTTCTCTGAGTAATCGCTGCGGACTTGATAGCCTAGATGCGAAGCTCTATGCATACAATAATAAATATTATCTCTATATTTCATTCTCAGAAGATGACTCGGAAGAAGAAGAAATTGATAATATTTTGAGTACACTGTTAGAGTATAGTCATGAATCACCTATTACCGTTCATATCTTACAGGAATACGGAAAAATAGTGATTGAAAATGATGTGTTTAACACGGTTCATAAATATTTTGCCTAGTGTAAAGCCGATTTCAGTCTGAAGTCGGCTTTTTGTTTCATACAAAGCTCTTTCAAATGATTGGCAGGTGAGCGGGTTGAAAAATACATTTCGTGTTGTGCTCTTTTCAGGAATCTTATTCTGTTTTTGGTTTATTTTTCATAATTCCTTCACAGATGAAGTATTCAGATATTTCAGTATTCTTTTATCCTTGTCGCTTCTTGTGATAGGAATCTTGATCTTCCTGGAAAATAGACATCCAGCTCAAACACTAACATGGTTGATAGTATTCGGTGCATTTCCGATTATCGGCTTTATTTTTTACTTTCTGTTTGGGCGTAATTACCGTAAGGAACGAATTTTTCGAAAAAAATATTTGCTCGATAAAGAAGCCTATTTACAAGTCCGAGCTAAGAGTAAGACCAAGTCAATCGCTCAACGGAAATTAGAAGAGACTATTCATCAGAGCAAGTTATTTCATTTAGCTGAACGAATCGGAAATAGTCCGATTTCATTTGCTACTGAAACGAAAATTCTCACCAATGGAGATGAAACGTATTCTCATATCCTAGAAGAACTGGCTATGGCAGCGCATCATATACATATCCAATATTATATTGTCCGTGATGATCATATTGGGCGGGAAATTAAGAAGATGTTGATTCAAAAAGCAAAGCAAGGAATAAAGGTTCGCTTTCTGTATGATGCAGTGGGTTCTTGGGAATTATCGAATACCTATATTACCGATCTGAAGAATGCTGGAGTAGAAACAGTAGCCTTTGGTCCTGTCCATCTGCCTTTCTTAAATAATAAATTCAACTTTCGTAATCACCGTAAAATTATTGTGATTGATGGCTCGGTAGGCTTTATGGGGGGATTGAATATTGGTGACGAATACCTCGGACGTAATGAGGCATTTGGTTTCTGGAGAGATACACATTTAATGGCTAAAGGTGAGGCTGTTCAGACCATGCAGTTAATTTTCCTTCAGGACTGGTACTACAGCACCGATCATAGCTTTCTGACAGATGAGTATCTTTCCCCGTCCATGCCTCATGAACATACCCATGGAGGCGTGCAGATTATTGCCGGCGGTCCAGATAACGAACTGGCCATTATTAAAAGCATCTTCTTCTGCATGATTACGAATGCTCAAAAATCGGTCTGGATTGCTTCTCCGTACTTTATTCCTGACGAGGATATTTTTCAAGCGATGAAGATTGCGGCCTTAAGCGGACTGGATGTCAGGCTGCTTGTTCCGAAAAATCCAGATAAACGGATTGTTTTTCACGCTTCCAGATCCTATTTTCCTGAACTATTAGCCGCAGGTGTTCGCATATACGAATACAAAAATGGGTTCATGCATTCGAAACTGGTCATTGTTGATCATGAGATTGCGTCTATCGGAACAGCGAATATGGATATGCGCAGTTTTCATTTGAACTTTGAAGTGAATGCGTTTTTGTTTCAAACAAGAAGTACTCAAAGACTGGTGAATGATTTTTTACATGACCTTCATGTTTCATGCGAGCTACATTTGGATGACTTTTCTAAGCGTAAAATAAGATATAAGATAATGGAATCCACATGCAGGCTGTTATCCCCGTTATTATAAAATGGAGGGCCGAAAATCTGTTTCGGCCTTTTAGAAGGAATATTCCCCAAGCTTGGCGAATTCTCTTTTAGAAAAAGGAGGATGCCTATGCTAACCGCAAAAAATCAGGATGGGACGTTAATAACTCTTCCTGAAAAAATAACAAGAGAAGCATTAAAATTGATAAAAGATAATCAAGAATTTTACTGTCCCTGTTGTGAAAGTGAATTAATTATTAAAGCTGGTGATAAAAAGATCCCTCATTTTGCTCACAAAAAAAATCCCCTCTGCACCGCCTCATCTGAAGCAGAATCCGCCTACCATCTCGCTGGAAAACGTCAATTGTTCAATTGGCTGCAAAAGAATCAAATTCGCTCCCAACTGGAGGCCTATCTACCTGCTATTAAACAACGTGCAGATATTCTAGTGACCTCGGAAAAAGGGGTATACGCAGTAGAATTTCAGTGCTCCGTTATCTCAGTAAAAGATTTTGTAAAGAGGACCGCTCTTTATTTGGAAATTGGAGTTATTCCCATATGGATACTAGCAGAAAAAAATCTTCGCAAGGATAAAGCAAATGCGTTCATGCTGTCAGCCTTTCACTGGCAGTTTCTCAATGAGACATTTAAACGGCCCCTCATCATTACCTACTGTCCTGAAAAAGACAATATGGGCTTTCTACAGCATCTTACCCCCTTCTCAGCCCGAACTACATACGCTGCCTTTGTTAGAGTGAAGTTAGCGTCGCTGAGGCCTTGTACGCTCCCTATTATCAAAGAACCTCCGTTACTAAATGCCTGGTTTGCTAAACGGAAAATTTGGAGTCTCTTTAGTATGAGAAGAATCAATCGTAAAGATCGTTATTATGCAGCTCTATATAATAATAGGCTGTCACCTGCAACACTTCCATTTGAAATCGGACTGCCTGTGAAAGGCATGTGGGCAATCGAAACACCAGCAGTCAAATGGCAAGGGTGGCTGTATATGGATGTTCTGTACACGAGAGAAAAAGGGGAGTATGTAACCTTTAATCAGGTTCTTTATGCTTTCCGAAAACGGCAGAGGAAAGGGGATATTAAACTTCGATCGCTGGCTTTACTGCCATATTTGGATTGCGCTGCGATTATTAAAGAATATCTGCGTCTTCTCGTCGTATTAGGGAATCTGAAGGAAGTGACAGCGGGGAACTATACGATCTGTGAGTTGATTCCAATCCCCCGAAATGGTATAGAAGTAGAAAATTTAGAAAAATCATTATATTTGAAGCTTACAAAATGATTTTTATAAGAAAAATGGAGTACAATAGACATAGTACACCTATCATAGGGGTAAAGAAGGACATTCGTGTTTTTTTCAAGAGGCAAGTTATTTAGAGGAGGACCATAGACATGACGCAAGAAAGTACAGTGAAAACATTACAAGCTAGAAAAGACGTGCCAGCAGAAGATACATGGCGTTTAGAAGACATCTTCGCTACGGAAGAAGACTGGGAAACTGCCTTCACATCTATAAAAGACAGTCTTCAAAAAGCAGATGCCTTTAAGGGAACGCTTGGAGAAAGTGCAGAAAAGCTGTTAGTCGCCTTGCAATTTCAAGATGAAGTCTTTGAACAACTAGGCAAACTATACGCTTATTCTCATATGCGTTACGACCAAGATACTACGAATTCTTTTTATCAAGGAAAAGATGATCGGGCAAAAACTTTATATGCACAGGCAGCAAGTGCTTTTTCTTACATAGTACCAGAATTATTAAGTATAGATGAAAGTAAAATTCAACAATTCCTTGATGAAAATGAATCGCTTAACCTCTATAAGCACGCGTTAGAAGAAATTAACCTGCAACGCCCGCATGTTTTATCTGCGGATCAAGAGGCATTACTTGCAAAAGCATCAGAAGTTATGGACGCATCAAGTAATACTTTCGGTATGCTTAATAATGCGGACCTTAAATTTCCCACAATCAAGGATGAATCTGGCGATGAGGTAGAAATAACTCACGGCCGCTATATCCAGTTCCTTGAAAGCGATGACCGTCGTGTTCGTGAGGAAGCATTTAAGAGTGTGTACGAAACCTATGGCAGCTTCCGTAATACGTTTGCGAGTACCTTAGCAGGACAAATTAAGAGTGATAACTTTAATGCAGCAGTCCATAACTATAAATCAGCTCGCGAAGCCGCGTTAAGCAACAATAATATTCCCGAAAGCGTTTATGATAATTTAGTGAATACGGTAAATGAAAATCTTCCGTTATTACATCGATATATAAGTTTACGTAAAAAAGTACTAGGATTAGATGAGCTTCATATGTATGACTTATTCACACCGCTAGTCAAAGAAGTGAAAATGGACATTACCTATGAAGAAGCAAAAGAATATGTATTAAATGGTCTTGCACCGCTTGGAGAAGAATACCGTGCCGTCCTCCAAGAAGGATTTGATAATCGTTGGGTTGACGTTCAAGAAAACAAAGGAAAAAGAAGCGGCGCATATTCATCTGGCTCATATGGAACGAATCCGTATATCCTTATGAACTGGCAGAATAACGTAAATAATCTCTTTACCCTAGTTCATGAATTCGGACATTCCGTCCACAGTTACTATACACGTAAGACCCAGCCGTACCCGTATGGAAACTATTCAATATTTGTGGCTGAAGTAGCATCTACTTGTAATGAAAATCTATTGAATGATTATCTGCTCAATACAATAGAAGATGAGAAAAAACGGATATATCTATTGAACCATCAGCTTGAAGGCTTCCGCGGAACCCTTTTCCGTCAAACGATGTTTGCTGAATTCGAGCACATTATCCATGAAAAAGCACAAAACGGAGAATCGCTGACAGCCGATATGCTGACAAAAGAATATTACGAGCTGAACAAAAAATACTTTGGCGATGATATTGTTATTGACGAAGAAATCGGTCTTGAATGGGCTCGTATCCCGCATTTCTACTACAATTATTATGTATACCAGTATGCGACCGGAATCAGTGCAGCAACAGCATTGAGCAAACAAATCGTTGAAGAAGGCCAGCCAGCTGTAGATCGGTATATTGAGTTCCTTAAATCAGGCAGCTCAGATTACCCGATCGAAGTGCTGAAAAAAGCAGGCGTCGACATGACAGAAGCTGACCCAATTCGAGAAGCGCTAAAAGTATTCGAAGAAAAACTAACTGAATTAGAATCCCTTTTAGCATAGTGCCAAAATAGGGGCCGTCAATTTGACGGCCTTTTTTTGGTTTGTCCAGAATAAATATCAAAAGGTACTAAGGGCCGAATGTAATGCTGGAAGGGCCGAATGATGGTACAGGTGATCCAAATTGAAAGATGAAAGGGAATGAAGCGGGTTATGCTCTCATGGTAGTTTTACTTGCGGGAGCATGGATAGGATTTGTCAAAAATGAGTATCAAGAAGTCCTAGGGCCGAATAGAAAGCAAGAAGGGCCGAATAAAGTAGGAAAAGTAAAGTTAGTCTTAAAAGTGGACACGTCAAATCCAGTTATAACGTATACTTAACTTAACTAATAAAAGGACGTGTTTACATGGGAAAACATCGCGATTCACAGTTCAAAGAGTATGTGGCAAAACTAATCGTAGAGGATCATCGTATGGTTACAGAAGTCGCTCATGAATTAGAGATTTCTTCTTCAACAATTAAGGGATGGGTGTCAGACTATCGGAAGAAGAAAAAGAAAGGATCCGATCATGAAACCTACCTCACTCCAAGTGAAGTAGAGACCCTTCAAAAACAACATGAAAAAGAACTGAATAAACTGAGAGAGGAAAATGAAATCTTAAAAAAGGCCATGCACATTTTCACAAAAGACCCCTCGTAATATACCGATTTATTCACGCTCATAAGGATGAGCATACGGTAGTGATGATGTGCAGAGTTTTGAAGGTATCGACGAGTGGCTACTATAAATGGCGGAAAAACCAGGACAAACTTTCTCCTGAAAAAGAGGCGTATAAAAAAGAGGTCCAACAGAAAATTAGTAAGTCCTTTCACGAAAGTGGTGGCACCTACGGCAGCCCGCGTATCCATCATGACTTAGTGGAATGGGGGTATACGATTTCATGCAAAACGGTAGGCCGTATGATGTGTGAACTGGGTATCCGGGCTACGCCAAAACAAAGATATGTCGCGACTACCGACTCAAAGCATAAACTGCATATCTATCCTAACCTACTAAATCAAGCGTTTACCGTTCAAACCCCCAATCAAGTATGGGTAGCTGATATTACGTACATACGGACCTTAGAAGGGTGGGTATATTTATCGACGGTCATGGATTTGTTTTCTAGAAAAATTGTCGGGTGGGCAATGGACGATAACTTAAAAAAAGAACTTCCCGTAGAGGCGTTGAAGATGGCCTTCACGCTAAGACAGCCAGAAGCTGATCTGATCCATCATTCAGACCGAGGGTCTCAATATTGTTCCAACGAGTATATAGAGGTTTTAGAGGAAGCAGAAGCGAAAATCAGTATGAGCAGAAAAGGAAACCCTTATGATAATGCTTGTATAGAATCCTTTCACGCATCTATCAAAAAAGACTTAGTTTACAGAAGGCGTTTTAAAACCCGAACCGAGGCCATAAAAGCTATCAATTATTACATCAGTGGTTTTTATAATGAGAAGAGAAAACATTCTAAATTAAGCTATTCTTCGCCTAATCATTTTGAACGAAATTACGAAGGACAACAGCAGGTAAAGAAAGCTGTTATTTGACCAGTTTGATAAAAGATTCGATTAGTCAAGATGTTGACTAATCGATTTTATATCTCTTATAAGCTAAGTACGGTAGGACTTTACATATGAAAGTTCGCCGAAATTACAGTGTCCACTTTCTTGACATAAGACCAGAACATGCTTTATTCCCGTCTGGGACTGTTTTTAAGGGTTTACCTCATGCTATGACCTATTTCTTTATGAAGGGTATTTCAATTCAAACAGAAA
>NZ_JAZVJO010000304.1:0-3642 GCF_059453735.1 Peribacillus sp.
AAGAAACCGTCCGGATAATGATAATCGTATTGACTGTGATAAGGATGGAGTTATATTTATTACCTCTCAAGGTGAGCGAAAAACATACTGGGATAATTATCAGGCCATAAGAGCATTTAAATACACAATGGCATTTATCCCAAAAGATCGAAAAGGGATGTATCTTCTTGTTCCGATCGAGAATCCCCAAAATGTCACAACTTTTCTCGAAGAGAATGGAATAAGTATTGATGTGATTCGATAGTATTTTATATAGGAAAAGGGACTAACGGAAATGTTACTCTCACCAAAGAGGAATTCATCAGAAGGCTCAGCATTGAGAATCTGTCACTTGAGCCCGACGGATCCGGTTCGGTCCTGGTCGGTCTTGATGGCATGTTCACAGATCACGCATATTCTGTGTCTGTAAATGCCGACGGAACATGTGAAGCAAACGGACTGGTCGGTTAAGCTGTCTGATGCAGGAGATTAAAGCGGAATACAGATCTGATGTTCAGAATAATATTGCTGCTCCGTAATAATCAGCCGATTGCTTAACATATTGTTATCACTTTATTTTTACAAATCAAAAGATATCCTCCTGACAATCTCTATACTAATAGATATAACCTTGACCATACTGCGATATTGATCGGAAAGGACGGATACTATGAAAAAGAAATTGCTGACAACCCTCATCTCATTAACATTTATAGCAGGTACCGTTCCCGGCATTCCGGTTATGGCGGACGGGCAGGACCCGGAAACCTGCACGGTAACCTTTGTAACTGACGGTCAATACGTCGTCGAAGGAGAAGGGATCACGGAAAACGGCGAAGGCAACTATGAAGTTACCGTTAATTGCGGTGAAACTGCAGCAAAGCCGGATTCTCCGGTTTTCCGGGATGTATCTTCCGAGGATGATGATGTAACATTCCTGTCCTGGATAACAAAACCGGTTGAAGATCTCCCGTCCGAATGTTACTACGAAGATTTTGTATTTGATTTTAATAAGCCTGTTACCGAAGACATTTTTGTTTATGCGGCATCTGTGACTGATATTTATATTTACCAATATGACTTAAGTGAATCGAAGGTCAGTACAGACTGCGGAACGACTTCGCTCTCAAACGCCCTTTATGAAAATGATGTAGATATCAGTACAGCTGATGAAGGCGCTGTTACGGTAATCTGGGGTTCGGAGGTCTGGCTTTTGGCGGAAGCGGATGAAGGTTATTATTTTTCCGGCTGGTCAGGAAGCGAATCTCCTGATGACATCACGCAAGAATACTCTCTGGTCTGGTTCATTGTCGATGACAGCGAACAGATTTACGCGCTCTTCGATAAAACCTTTCCGATAACTGTCACGCTTCATTCGAGCAGCATTAACGGAGAAGACGAATTTGAGCCGATAGTAATAGAAACATATGCCGGGATAGATCCCGTAGAACTGTTCAGCTCTTACCTGAAAGAAAATGATCAGTCCCATTTCTTCGAGAGTGATGCTTACAGCAGAAACCAGATGTATATCAGCACTCTTCCTATGTCCGAATTCTCATCCTATGACGAATTGGAGGACAGCGAAGATTACTTATACATGCTGAACGGCGACGAAGAAAGCTTATACGGATGGGGTATTCTTGACAGAGGATTAAAAGAAGATCTGAATCTGTATGCCTATACTCTCATTCCTGTTCCGATGATCGAGTTTACAATAACTCCTCCGGAGATCGGGAGCCTGGCATCAGAGACACCTTTTGAGATAACTGTCCCTGAAAATGCCGGTTACGGCCCGAATCTTTCGGACGGTGATGCTAACGGCTCATGGTGTATCCTCGCTGAAGGGGATTATCTGGACGTATTTGAGGATGTTTTCGAAGAAGGCACAGACTATTACGGATTGTTCTTTATGGACGTTGATTTCGGATACACTCTGGCTCTCTCTAAAGAGGACATAGTCATACACAACGGCGAGCTGTACGAATTTTTCAACAGAGGCAATTTTGCATTTATCGAGTTCAAAGTTGATATGACGGAAACCCCGACTTACAGTTGTGAATCAGGCAATGACCAGACTATTACGCCCGGATCCGGCAAAGATGCGGAATTCATATTCAAGTCTGATAACGGCGATGATTCAAAGACTTTCGAAGACTGCACCGGCATCTTCGTAGACGGCAAGGCCATTCCGGAAACGGTCACAGATGATCTCGGAAACACGGTTCCCGCATTTACCTTAAAGGAAGGAAGTCTCATCGTCACACTGAAGGCGGCCTACCTCAACACATTGTCAGAAGGCAGCCACACACTCACTGTCAACTTCAGGAACGGTCAGAGTGCTTCTGCGGAATTCACGGTCAAGGCCGCTTCTTCTCCCGCAGGCATTCCCTCCACCGGTGAGAGTATGAGCTCCCTGATCATCCCCGGTGTAATGCTCATAGGCTTAGCCATCTTAAGCGGTGGCGCACTTGTGGTATTCAGGAAAAAGAGAAGAGCATAAGTCAGACAGGTTAGGGATCGTCCGGTTATCCGATCTTTTTAATACACAATATGATGAATTATCCCGGAGGAATTTTATGACAAAGAAAGAATATCAGGCGCTGGCTAATCCGGTGTATACCACAGGCAAGGGAACGGCACTTACAATGGCTTCCGTAGGAAACAAGGATGCCATGTCCATAGTATCTAAAATGGATCTCAGTGAGCTGGCAGGTCAAAGAGGTAATGTTCCGCCTGAGATCAAAAGAGGTTATGCGATCGCACTCGAAGCCAGATATGAAGTGAGCAATGAGATGATCAGAAGAGAGAATAAACCTGTGATCATCGATCTTCCGTCAGGCTATACTCCCAGAGCAATGTTAGCTCCCGGAATGAACAAGAAATACATAGGCATGGATCTTCCTGTTGTTGCTGATGAGATCGGCCCTATCGTAAAAGAGATCATTCCGGACGAGTACGGAATATCCGTACAGTTTTACGGTGTGGATGCAACGAATTACGACTCCATGAAAGAGGCGCTCAAAGGCGCAGACGGAGAAGTGTGCATTGTAATGGACGGTATTCTCGGATATTTCAATGAGCCTGAACTTATCTCTGTATGTGAAAACATAAAGAAGATCCTGACAAGATTCGGAGGAAGCTGGGTGACCGGTGATGTAACAGGTCTGTATTTATTCGGTGCAACATTTGCAGCTCTGTTCAAAGAGAATCCTGAAATGATCAATGCTTTTTCCACCAATACAGCCAATCAGATGTCTGATGTGACTCTGGGTCAGAACAGCATGCTGATCGGAGGCGCAGATAAGGCATTGGAGTTTTTGGCAGGTCAGGGTTTCAAAGTCGAGCGGGTCTCTTATTCTGATCTGCTTCCTGACACATTGCTCTCTGTGGCAGGCGATAATGAAGCACTTAGTGCGCTTCGTGCTTCTTACAAAGAGATAGAGATGTGGAAGATGACTCTGGATCCGGCTGCCGGTAAAGTCACAGAAGAAGTTGCGGGCAAGGATTTCTCGGCAGTTCTTGATAATTCGGCAGGCGGACTTAATGTATCGCTCAGCGGAAGACTTGATACCCTCACCGCACCGGATCTTCTCGAGAAATATGAGAAGAAAGTCGGAGGGCCAAGCGGTCTTAGGAAGACAAATAAGGCAGTCAACTCCTTGG
>NZ_JAZVJO010000305.1:0-4569 GCF_059453735.1 Peribacillus sp.
AGATCCGCCAACTGCTTGACCTATTTGATAGGGAATCCAGTCAATCGCTGTTTGCGAATCCCCGTACGTAGAATAAGAAGAGCGTCGTGGAGCTCCAAGCAGGCCAGCAAGATGCATGGAACCAGACATGAAGGTCATACCGATCGCCCAAACGCAGGCTTGGATAATAGCCAATTTGTTCATTTTTTTCGTTAACACACGGCCTGTTAAATGTGGGATTAACCAGTAAGCAATTCCGAAAAAGGTTAAAACAACGGATGTAGCAAGTGTTAAATGGAAGTGACCAGTTACCCAAATGGTATTATGAATAACTTGATTTAATTGGTTAGATGCATTAACTAAACCACCTGCACCTGCTGGGATGAAAGCAACCATCCCGATGAAAGGAACGACAAATCGAGCATCTCCCCACGGCAGTTTCTTAAACCAGCCGAATAATCCTTTTGCTCCTTTAGAACGACCATAGTTTTCAAACATTCCAAACATAGAGAATGCTGTCATTAGAGAAGGAATGACCACTAAAAAGGTTAAGATAACCTGAAGGAATTTCCACGCTGGATCAATCCCAGGTTCAGTTAGCTGGTGATGGAAACCGACTGGAATAGAGAAAAGTAAAAATAGAATAAAGGACATTCGTGCTAATGAATCAGAGAAAATTTTTCCGCCGATAATTTTTGGAATAACCACATACCAGCACATATAAGCTGGCAACAGCCAAAAATACACGAGTGGGTGACCGAAATACCAGAACAAGGTTCTGCTGACCAATACATTTATTGAATCAACCATTCCTAGTGATAACGGAAGCATTTGGAATAAGACAGTAGCAGCGACACCAATCGTCGCAACCAGCCATAACAAGGTATTGACCACGACCATGAAACTTAACAGCGGGCTGACCTTACCAGGGTTCTGCTTACGCCATCCAATATAAGATGAAAGCATGGCCCCGCTGGATAACCAGCTGCCGACAATAATAAGTGTCAATCCAATATAGAAAATTGGATGTGCCATTAGAGGTGCATAAAAGGTAAATAAAACGGAAGCTTCATTTAATAACACCATTGTAGCAGCCATTGCGGTACCGAGTGTCATTGTCCAAAAACCAATCCAACCGATCAACCTGGCTTTATTAGATAATGTGCCGGCTGTCCTGCTGATGGCAGCAAATTGAAAACCAATAATGAAAAATGTTGTTAATATAAGGCCAAGTAAAACACCGTGTACGGTTAACACTTGATAGTAAGTAATACCAAAAGGAAGTTCGAATGTCCCAGAACGAACTAAGACCTGCAGCAAACCTGCAAAACCTCCTAGTGCCAGTGCGATAAAGGCGACATGGAAATGTGCCATGGAAAGTTTAGCATCACGTGGATCAACTTTAGTAGTTACAGCGAGTTTGTTCATTTTTTAACGACCTCAATTCTGGAGCTCATCATATGATGGCCGACTCCGCAATATTCATTACAAATAATCAGGAATTCGCCCACTTTATCAAACTTTGCGACATATTCACTGACATATCCGGGCTCAAGCATCATATTAATGTTTGTTCCAGCTACTTCAAAACCATGTATTACGTCTTTGGTAGTTGCCATAACCTTGACTGTAGATCCTAATGGAACTTCAACTTTTACCGGATTATAGGAGAAGGCGGAAGCGACATAAACGAGCTCATAATCCCAGTCCTTTCCTTCCACTTTATTCAATCCTGGTTTATTAAATGGTGCAGTTGTGTCTACTTCTTCAGGATCGATCGTAACTAAACAGCTTGGCGGCTGGTTGCCTAGATAGAATGCGCTTACTCCTAAAACAGTTAAAAATATGAGGAGTGCCCCAACTCCGAAAATAAGCCAAATTTTTTCAAACCTATGCATATGCATGATTTTTCCCCCTTTTTGTTCCTAAAGACGTCCTACATATAAGAAATAAACACTAGCCCAGGTAATGACGATAATGGCTCCTAAAATCATAACGGCAGCAAATGTGCCTTTTAATGAGGAATCCTCTTTAATAGATATCTTTTTTTTATTTTTTAATTGAGGAGACGGCATGGATTTCACTCCCTTCTGACCTAGTTAAATGGTATGAGTACTTTCTCATCATACAAAAGAACTGGATAGAAACTAGCATTTTTTAACAAAGACACAAAGTGTTCAATGATACTGTTAACACTGTGGGAATAGGGTAAAGCTTTAGGTTAGGGCTTAATTGCCCATTTAAATGTGACAATAAATGAACTTTCTGTGAAGGGTTTGTGAAGGAGGACGTTTTGTCTTACGATTTTTTTTATAAAACGGATGTAGTCGGGATTCATTTTAGAAATAGGAGGAAGTTATCTAGAAATAACGTTTTGGTCTATTCAACGGAGATAAATCTTGTTATAATTCAACTATATTATTTTTCGTTATAGTTTTACTCATATAATAGCAGGGATATGGCCTGCAAGTTTCTACCGGATTACCGTAAATAATCTGACTATGGGTAAGCAGTACTATTCCGTCTATCAGTAAGATCAGCTGTGTTATTTGCTGTTTCTTTGTGATAGCCCGGGAGATATTGCTTTACTCTTTAGTCAGAGTAAGCAAGATCTCCTGGGCTTTTTTATGTACTTTTTAACCAAATGGAGACTTGCGTTAATGAGATTATATAGGAGGAATAAAGAATGCAGCTTTTAAAAGACAAAATCAATGCAGAAGGTTTAGCGCTCAGCGAACAAATATTAAAGGTGGACTCTTTTTTAAATCATCAAATGGACCCTGTCCTAATGAAAGAAATTGGTAAGGAGTTTGCCGTTCGATTTGCTGAGGAAGGGATTACGAAGGTTTTAACGATTGAATCCTCAGGTATCGGACCTGGACTTATGGCTGCCTTAGAATTAAACATTCCAATGATCTTTGCTAGAAAAAAGAAATCTCTGACACTCTCAGAGGGACTGCTGACGGCAACGGTATATTCCTATACAAAAAAAGAAACAAATACGATTACCGTTTCAACGAACTATATTGAACCAGGTGACCGAGTGTTGATTATCGATGATTTTCTTGCGAACGGCCAAGCGGCGCTCGGATTAATGGAGATTTGTGAGAAAGCGGGGGCTTCCGTACAAGGAATAGGAATTGTGATTGAGAAAGCTTTCCAAGACGGCGGAGCAAACCTCCGGAAGCAGGGAGTACGTGTTGAATCTTTAGCAAGAATTCAAGCATTACAGCAAGGGTCGATTACTTTTGTTGAGGAAAGCTTGGTAACAGCTTATGAATAAATCACCGATAAAAATTGCTGCTCTTGGATTTCAGCATGTCATAGCCATGTATGCGGGTGCCATAATTATTCCATTGATTGTCGGAAGTGCCTTGAAACTTTCTTCTGAACAATTAACGTACTTAATCTCTATTGACATTTTTATGTGTGGAATTGCGACGATCCTTCAGGTTTGGAAAAACAAAGTGTCTGGTATAGGCCTTCCCATTGTGCTCGGCTGTACATTTACGGCCGTCTTACCAATGATTGCTATCGGTAAGGAATCTGGCATTACCTCGATTTATGGAGCCATTCTTGTTTCGGGGTTAATTGTCGTTCTCATTAGTAAATGGTTTGGTCAGTTAGCTAGATTTTTCCCGCCGGTTGTGACAGGATCGGTCGTTACGATTATTGGAATTACCCTCATCCCAGTGGCCATGAATAATATGGCTGGAGGAGAGGGAGCGGCTGATTTTGCATCGGTTGAAAATATCACACTTGCGTTTGGAACCTTACTTTTCATTCTATTACTATATAAATTTTCTAATGGGTTTATTCGGTCTGCTGCGATCTTAATAGGGATCCTTTGTGGAACAGCAGCAGGGATACTAATGGGAAAAGTAAACTTTTCGGCAGTTGGTGATGCCTCATGGGTGCATATTCCGCATCTCTTCTACTTTGGGATGCCTACGTTTAATACTGCACCAATCCTTACCATGACATTAGTTGCCATTGTAAGTCTTGTTGAGTCAACGGGTGTTTATTATGCACTTGGTGATATCTGTGAGAAAGAAGTAACAAAGAAGGATTTAGCAAAAGGATACCGTGCAGAAGGGATAGCCACAATATTGGGCGGATTATTTAACTCGTTTCCTTATACAGCTTTCTCCCAAAATGTCGGGGTGCTTCAGTTATCAGGTGTTAAAAGTAAAAATGTTATTTATACGGCTGGCGGAATGCTTATACTGATTGGACTGGTGCCGAAAATTGGTGCATTCACAACCATCATACCGTCATCTGTTCTGGGCGGAGCCATGGTGGCGATGTTTGGGATGGTGCTCGCATATGGAATAAAGATGCTCAGTACCGTAGATTTTTCTTCGCAAGAGAACTTGTTAATTATTGCCTGTTCAGTAGGAATGGGCATGGGGGTTACGGTGGTACCCGCGTTGTTTGCCAATTTGCCAGCAAGCATGCAAATTCTTACGAGCAATGGGATTGTAGCTGGAAGCATGACAGCGATAGTATTAAATATCTTTTTTAATATTGTTCCCAGCACAAAACAGACTCAACTAACGGCGGTGCAAAAAGCCTCATAGAAAAAAAGAG
>NZ_JAZVJO010000306.1:0-10640 GCF_059453735.1 Peribacillus sp.
TATTTTTAAGCCTAGCTCCTTTCCCCTGATTAAATACTCTAAGACCCCTTCCCTTGGTTGTATATTTTTTGTTAACTGCTCATATTTAGCATTTCTTTCTAAATCGAGTTTCTCTATGATAAGATCTTTTTTTGCATGTAACAGCTCTTCAAAAGGGTTAAACGTACCTTGTGTGCCAATGTTTTCAAGCCAGCGTTGAAGTGGAAATGGCATCTGATGCTCTTCATAAATCTGTTGGTACGACTGAATTTCATAGGTTTCAGTATCTACAATTAATCCGTCAAAATCAAAAATAATCGCTTTAATCACTACAGATTCTCCTCTTCAACGATGATTTTAATAGGAATCCTAAAAAAAGCTGCGCAGGCATTAATCTGCATAGCTCGGTATACTTAACTTATATGAAGTCTATCAGCGGAAAGTCCATTTTGATAAGCACTTTGGATGAAGGACTGAAAAAGCCGCTGAGATAGGGCATCTTTACTTGCCATGCTTTCTGGGTGCCATTGTACGCCAATTCCAAAGGGATGGTTTTGTACTTCAACTGCCTCGATTATCCCATCTGCTGCAACTGCCACTGTTTCTAAATCCTTTCCTAATGCTTTTACGGATTGGTGATGAAGACTATTTACATCAAGGTTAGTTTTTTGGAAAATTTGATAAAGCTTGCTGTTTTCAGAAATCATGACAGGATGAAACGTATTTGAACGATGGGTTAATTGGCTATGGGGGTGCGCTGTAGTCAGCTGACTCGGTATATCTTGATATAATGAACCTCCACAAACAACGTTAAGAACTTGAATCCCTCTACAAATAGCTAGAAACGGTTTTTTGTGTTCTAGAAGTAATTGAGTAAGGTAAAACTCCGCAGCATCACGATCATGGTATACAAATCCAAGCTTAGGATGGTGTTCCTCTCCAAAGAATGCTGGATCCAGATCTTCACCTCCGCTCAAGATGAACCCATCACATAAGTCAAAATAAGCATTTAGCGTTGCTTGGTCTGCAGCTGGTAAGATTAAGGGAATACCACCTGCTTGAATGACTGCACGATGATAATCGTGATGAACATAAATCCCTTCTGAATTTAAGCTTTGCTTCGTATATGCACATGTAATCCCAATAACCGGTTTTTTATCCATCCTGCACCCCGCTAACCACTTTTTTAAGTGGTTTTTTAGTAATAGTATACACATATATTGGAAAACAGTCACCATGATTTATTTTGCCTGATTACCTACAATAAATAGAAGAAAAAATAAGGTGGACGATGGACTAGAAGGGCAAATGAGTTTCAAAAGAACCTGCAAAAGACTTCCAACATGCGAACATTTAGATGTACGCCATGCAGAATGTCATTAATTTTCTATTAATCTGTCTTATTCCTTTTTTATTTTTTACCAAAAAAAATTTCATCCATTTCTTCTTTAAGTCTATGTAAGTTTCACGTTCAGCCTTTGTTTTTGTATAACAACTATCATACATATTAAAACTAAGTGATTTTGTTAAATTATTTAAATTCATGGCTCGGTTCCAATTTAAAAGGAAAAAGGACTCATCTATAGAAGGAGTCCTTTCAGACTGTAGACAAACTCGGTTGAGATTTAAAATCGAGATGTTGATTTCCATTTCAGGCGCTTCGCTTTCCGCGGGCGGGCGGTGAGCCGCATCAATGCTTACGCTCCTGCGGCTCTCACCTATCCCGCTGTTCCCGCAGGAGTCTTCACGCCTTCCACTTCATCAACCGTCTTTCTAACGTTAATCTGGATCAAACCTTGCCATTGAGAGGGCTATCCTAGAACAAATTCATCAGGACACAAGTGATTTAAAAAGCGGATACTATGTCAATAGAGAACTATAAAATAACAGTAAGCCTATAAAAGCCATGATTTGCCTCAATAAGCAGGAAAACATCCATGAAATATGTTCAAAATACCAATAGAGGTTCGGAATGAAACCATTCCGAATCCTTTTGTCTACAAACTGAAAGGACTCCTCTAAAGAAGGAGTCCTTTATTGGTTAAAACTGTTCAAAAGAAACTGTATTCTTAGTTCACAAAATGTAATCGTTTTCAATTAAAGTTATTGATTTATGGTCTCTTTATCCAGCTTTTTCAATGCTGTTTTGAGCATCTTGCCTGTTCCTGATTTTGGTATTTCTTTAATAAAGATAATATAATCAGGTGTTTTATAGTGAACTAATTTCTGTTTGCAGTATTCTCGTAGTTCCTCTTCTTCTTGTTCCGTTTTCGTAACGACATAGGCTGCGATTTTTTCACCGAACACGGGATCCGGCCGTCCAATGATTGCACATTCAATTACATTGGGATGTGTATAAAGTACTTCTTCTATCTCTCTTGGATAAACGTTGAATCCACCTCTTATGATCATGTCTTTCATTCTGTCTACAATAAAAATATAGCCGTCTTCATCCGCATAGGCCAAATCTCCAGTATGCATCCAGCCATCTCGAATCGCATTTTCTGTCTCTTGAGGCTGTTTATAATAACCTTTCATTAAATTCGGTCCTCTGAAGATAATTTCTCCCACTTCTTTTGGTGCTACCGTATTTCCCTCAGGATCCACTATTTTTAAGTCAACACCTGCCAGTGGAACTCCGGTGGAACCGACCTTTTTAATTCCATCTCGTGGTGAAGCGCAGAGCATAACGGTACTCTCGGTTAATCCATAGCCTTCCGATATCTCAACGTCCATTAATTGTTTAACTTTATCAAGGACTTCTGCTGGAAGACTAGCACCTCCTGATCCGGCAATGCGAAGCGCAGAAAAATCAAGTTCCGTAATATTCGGTGAGTGGATAAACATGGTATACATGGTTGGAACACCTAAGAAAATATTAATCTTATTTTTGGCAAGTTTATCAAGGATTGATACCGGTTCAAATCGTTCCTCGATATAAATCGTTCCTCCATGGGCGATATTGGCTAATACGCCTTGCAGCTTTGCATATGCATGAAATAGTGGCAGCACACAAAGAATACGATCGCCTGGTTTTATTGAATTCGTCACCGCAGCTGCAATGGCCATCCAGTTTAAATTTGCGTGGGTGATCATTGCACCTTTTGGAAACCCAGTCGTTCCGGATGTATAGATAATTTGTGCTGTTTCAGACCCATAACGCGGCACAAAATTCTCCATTTCAGGATAAGTTAGAAGCGATGCCCAAGAAAGTTCGTCTGATTCACCATAGCAGATGATTTCTTTCACGCTGGTCAACTCGTTTCTAACATGTTGAATAACAGAAAGAGACATCTCCTCCAACACTAGATATTCAGCATCAGAGTCATTGAGGATATAGGTAACTTCAGCTTCCTTAAATAATGGATTCAGGGGTACAACTGTCCCTCCGTTAGCTAGGTTAGCAAAATAGGTAATAATATATTCCGGCTTATTCGACATCATTAAACCGACCTTCGTGTCTGGGATTACACCAAGAGCCTTGAGTCCTGAGGCTGCTTTACGTACTCGTTTCCCTAGTTCTTGATAACTGATTTCCTGATCGCGAAAAACAAGGGCTGGTATCTCTGGATATCTCTCAACAGTCGATTGCAGCAATTCAATAATATTCATCCTATTTACCTCCAACAATTTAGTTTTCTTCAAACAGCAAGTTCATTTGTACGTATTGCACCTTTCACATGCTGTTTAGTCTCAAAAAGTTGGTATTGTAAGGTGCTTTCTCTGAAAAGCTACTTGGAAATCAGCGATTAAACTGTGGAGTACGTTTTTCCAAAAATGCTTGAACACCTTCCTTGGCACCCTTAGATTGAAAGATTTCTTGAAATAGGTCTGCTTCAAGCTGAATTGCATCTGCAATCTGTTGTTCCATTCCCTCGTCTACTGCTTGTTTAATCATCGCCAAAGCTTCGAGAGAGTGGCGCGCTATCCGCTTGGCAAGCTTACTCGCCTCTTCCATTCCCTTTCCTTTTGGTACAACTGTACTAACTAAACCAATCTCTTTAGCTTCCTGAGCTGTTAACGGGTCCCCAGTAAACATAAGCTCCTTGGCTTTTGTCTTCCCAATTAAGCGAGGCAGACGCTGTGTTCCCCCTCCTCCAGGAAAAATCCCTAATTTAATTTCCGGGAGACCGATCTGTACATGTTCTTCGGCAATTCTAAAATCACAGGTCAGGGCTAATTCACATCCACCGCCAAGTGTAATCCCGTTTAACATCGCGATCGTAGGTTTATGAAGTGACGCTATTAGGTTAAGTGTCTCCTGTGTTTTGCTCGATCCTACCTTCATGTTTCCGCCAAGTTTTTCAGGAAATTCTTTAATATCCGCACCTGCCATGAATGCTCTATCGCCTGCCCCTGTCAAAATGACAACGATAATAGCAGGGTCACCCGCGATTGTCGAAAAGACGTCATGTAACTGTTCAACCACTTTGCTTCCAAGTACATTCAAAGGTGGATTATTAATTGTAACCGTTGCTATTCCATCCTGCTTTTCAAAAGTTACTAGCTTTTCCATTTTCTCACCCTCATCTTTTAATTTTACAGAATCAAACACGGTCAAAGATTCGTTTAGCTACTTACTTTGGCTGCATTCTAATCGCTCCGTCAAGGCGGATGACTTCTCCGTTAAGCATTGTATTTTCGACGATTCCTTGAACTAGCTGTGCATATTCCTCTGGATAGCCAAGTCTCTGTGGGAAAGGTACCATGGCTCCGAGTGCTTCACGAACCTTATCGGATGCTGCTGCAAACAGCGGTGTCTCAAACAGCCCTGGAGCAATTGTCATACAGCGGATACCATAGCGAGCTAATTCTCGTGCAATCGGAAGCGTCATTCCTACAAGACCGCCTTTCGAAGCACTGTATGCGACTTGACCGATTTGCCCATCAAAAGCGGCAACCGATGCTGTGTTAATAATGACCCCTCGCTCTCCTTTTTCATCTGGTTCATTTAAGGACATTCTCTCGACTGCCAGTCTAATCACATTAAAGGTACCAATCAAATTAACTTCTATGACTTTTTGGAAGATTCCTAGATCATGAGCAACCCCCTTGTTCAATACCTTTGATGCAGCTCCGATTCCCGCACAATTTACTAGGATCTGAAACTCACCAAAATGTTCAACTGCTTGGTCAAGGGTGTGACGTACTTCTTCTTCACTTGTTACATTCGTTTTGACAAACAACACATTTTCGCTGCCATGCGTTTCAATCAGTTTATTAGCCTTTTCTTCAGATAAATCGATGATAACTGCTTTTCCTCCGTGCTGAATAATGTTCTCGACCGTTGCTTCTCCAAGACCAGATGCGCCGCCTGTAACTAATGCCACTTTATTAGAAATCTTCATTGTAAATCCCCCATGATTTTTTATTTTGCGAATAGTTTCGTTGAGTACGTTGTATCATCTTCACCAATTAGCTACTTATGTAAAAATCAGTTATCTTTTTTTGACCGCACCTCCTTTTTCTTTCAACCAACGAATAGATAATATGCAATAACTGTGCCATCAGACAAATTAATGTAAGCGGTTACTAAAATACCTAGATGTCTTCTTTTTTCTGTATTCCGTAACATGTAACATGTGTAATGGTGTAAACCATATTTGTGTAATCGTGTAACTGTTTATTGATTGATCTTCATTTCATTAATTTCTTTAAGCTTCCTGTAGATAGTAACCCGAGAAACATTGAGAAAATGAGCTGTTTTGGAAATATTACCCTCATTATTTTGTAGTACACGAATGAGTTCTTTGTGAGTAAACTGATTTTTCACCATTTTATTTCGACTATAAAAATCTGCTGCTCCGCCTTCCTCTGCGAACATGTCCTCCGGCAAATCATTTATCGTTATTTCTGTTTCTTCTGCATAAAAGGCGGCGTGCTCTATTGTGTTTTTCAACTGACGGATATTTCCCGGCCATGAAAAGGCGTCAAAGAACTCTTTCACTTCTTCACTAATCGTCAATGGTCCATCGTGGCCCACTTGCTGGTTGAGAAAATATTTAACCAATATCGGAATATCACCCCTTCGCTGCCTTAATGGTGGGATGCGGAGATGAATCACATTTAAACGATAATATAAATCTTCTCGAAATTTTCCCGCACTCACTTCCTGCAGTAAGTTTTTATTGGTAGCGGCAATGACCTGTACGTCAACCGGTACCGGCTTGTTTCCACCTACTGGTACCACTGTTCTTTCTTCTAAGATTCTCAATAAAAACGCTTGTGCTTCAAGCGGCAGGTCTCCAATTTCATCTAAAAAAATGGTTCCTTGATGGGCTAATGTGAATTTACCAGGATTCCCCTTGGGATTAGCACCTGTAAAGGCACCCCCTGCATAGCCAAACATTTCACTAGCAGCCAGATCACGTGTAACGGCACCACAATTAATTTCGATTAATGCTCCTTGACGGGTTCCATGAGCGTGTATTGATTGAGCAAACATTTCTTTTCCCGTACCCGTTTCACCCGTAAGTAGCACAGTCTTTTCGTAAAGTGCAGCTTTTTTAGCTAATGATATAACCTTATGCATGTCCTGATGCTCAGTGATAATGGAAGAAAACTGGTATCTCGTTCCCTCTTTTTTTCTTTTTGAAAAAGCATCTTTCCTATTAACTTGATCAAACACGGCAATTCCGCCGTATAAATTAGCGCCTATTTTATACGGCTGCACTCTTATTTTCCATTCTACTCCGTATTTAGTAAATAGATAATCTGTTTTTGTCAAAAATGGATTGCCTTCAATGAAGGTAGTGAATGAATCACCAATTTTCAGCGAAAAAGCCTGTTGAGCCGCTTGATTAAAAAAAGTAATTCTTCCAGCGTTATTAAAAACGGTAAACGGAGCTTTCGAATTATTAAACAGGGATTGCAGGGCAAAGTTATTATGCTTTATCAAGGTATCACTTATTTGCCGTTCAATCTTATGTCCAATGGTAACTGTACTGAATAAATCCTGAACTCCCATCGTATTTTTTTCTTTTGCCAGCGTTAAGACACCTATAACTTCTCGTGTGAAGGGATCTCGAATAGGTGCTGCGGAAGTAAATAGGTGATGTAAGTTTCGACAAAAATGTTCTTCTGCAAATATTTGCAATGGTTTTTGTTCAAAAAGAGCTGTCCCGGCAGCATTTGTTCCCTGATTTTCTTCCAACCAGTTTGATCCTAAGGGTATTTGTTTTTTAATACTATGGCTCGATGATCGATGAATGAGGATTCCTTCGGCGTTAATCAATCCCAGCACAAGCTCTTCATTTGATCTTGATTCAATGATTTGAGCTGTAAGAGGGATTGCAATATCCGTCAATAAATGGTTTTCTTCTTTTCTTTCTTGGCATGAAATTGATTCATTATGGAGGGGGACTGAATGGCTTAAAGGATCAAGCCCATACTGAAGACATCTTTTCCAAGATGATGTGATCGTAGTTCGCTGGTTTTTAGGAAACTTCCCTGTTTCTATTAAGTACTCCCAGTTTTCACGAATTTTTCTTTCATAGTGTGCCTTATTATTCAACACTTCTTCGTTGATTAATGAGTCAAACATAAGGACCTCCATTCCTGTTTATAAAGCACGGAACCAACGTTTCCGTGCTAGTTAGTTGTCAAATGATTAACTTGAACCCATTCGCTCAATCTCTTTTGACGGATACACATGAGTCCCATGTTGGTTAGTCTGGGCGGTTTTAAACATAGCAGCTGCTACGGTCGCGGCATGAATAGGGCGGTATGGCCGTAAGGGCCCCATCATGATTTTAGTAAGAATACCGCTTGCTTTTCCCATCACTGCTTCCCCTAGCCTGAATTCTTTTCGATCACCAAGCAGCAAAGAAGGTCTAAATATATGAAGAGAGGGTAATCCCATACTTTTTAAGGTTTCCTCTACCTCTCCTTTGACACGGCTGTAGAATACGCGAGACCTTGGATCAGCACCAGCCGCTGTAATGATCAACAGTTTTTCCAGGTTTCCTCGCTTAGCTAGTTTAGCTGCTTCCACAACATACTCATAATCCACCGTCCGAAATGCTTCTTTGGTTTTCGCCGCTTTTATAGTGGTTCCTAAACAAATATAAACATCTTGTACTTGGAACAGATCTGAATATTTGTTGAGTTGGTCAAAATCAATAACCTGCTGATTTATCGTCTGATCCGAGAGATTAATCGGCCGTCGGGTCAGCACAGTAATGGTCTGATAATACTTGTTTGCGCTGATTAGTTTAACAAGTTCAGCACCAACCATTCCTGTAGCGCCTAAGACTAATGCTTTTTTTTGTGACATGTCTATTCCAGTCCTTTTTCATTTGATTAGTCTATTATAACAGGTGTGCGGTTTGATTAAATTCGTGAATGTTCCAACTGTTAAACTGAAATTCTATTTTACTTAAACAAGCATTCTGCAATCGTGTATGATTGGATTCGAGAATTCCTGAAGACAGACTATTCAATAACGCCTTAATCACTGCTCCATGAGCCACTAAAACAACTCGTTTATTCGGGTAAGCTTCTTGGATTTTACATAGTCCATCCATAATTCGGTTATCAAAAAGCTCCCGTTTTTCTTTATTCGGATATCGTTTATCCGGATAAGCCATCCTTTTTTCTGTAAAAGTCATTCCTTCCGCATCACCATAATCACGTTCAATAAATTCCACCATCGTCAGGATTGTCGGTTGAACGATGTACGTACTGATAATTTCGGCTGTTTCTACCGCCCGTTTAAGCGGACTGGATATAATAACATCCCAATCTGATTTAGCTAGATACATTCCACATTGGTTAGCTTGCATTCTTCCTTTATCGTTTAGGGGAATATCCGTCTTTCCCTGTAATCTGCCACAAGCATTCCAATCCGTCTCTCCATGTCTTACTAAACAAATGGTTGTAATACCCATCAATCCTTTCTTAACTAATAGTGGTTATTTATTATTATACATTTTTAACAGAATAATCAAACTATTTACCTGCGGAAAAAGGAATAAATTTTATCTTTCTTCAAAAACTGCAGTTAATCAAGACAACAGCCATTTACCCATCTATATTTCGGCTTTTTTTGCTATTTTTGTGAAACTTGCTGTATTTTCAAACGTTTTAAGAGCTTTTGTCACTCGGCAGGAATATCTAAAAGGGTTTGCAGAATATAGTCTACATCTGATTTTTTAAACTATTTCAATAAGGGGCTGACATGATGGTAAATGATTTGATTAACAGAGCTTACACAATTCAAGATGTTGCTAAACGAATTAATACTGGTGTTGGAACAATTAGACAATGGGAAAAGGATTTAAAGGGTTTGTTGACGATTCCCCGTTCAAAGCAAGGAGCGAGGTTTTATACGGAAAAAGAAATTTCCATGCTTGAAAAGATTAAGGATATGCGGGCAAAAAATCTGAGTAAAGAGATGATACGAATGATTTTAGAAAAAAATTCTGAAGAAAGTGAAGCCGCTGCGGGTCCTGTAGAAACTCTATTGCCGGAAAAAGCTGCAACTGAACTTAAAACAAGTCCCCCAGAAACTGAAGTAACGGACTTTGAAAAGTTCAACTCAGCGATGGAATTGTATAAAAAGGATTTATTGACTGATATTAAACAGGTTATGCAGGCTAATGTCCAAAGTATGATGGATGAATTAAAAAATGATATTTATCAAGGCTCGCTAGACACGGTTCAGAGCGTTTCAAAATCTATTCAACGATCTAATGAAAAGAGGAAGGAAGAAATTAATCGGCTGACAGATACGATAATCAATACACATGAACTTACTTCTGAAACGTATGGGACACTCACAACCAGCATTACCAAAGCCTCTGAAGAAACCATAGAACGACTTTCTAAAAAGATTACTAGATCATCAAAAGACTATAACAATACCATGAGTAAGGCTGCAATGACCGTAAAAGAAGCTCATAAAGAAATTCAGAATGTGTCCAATGTCTTTCATGATGAACAAGAGCATTTTGTGGAAACCATGACACAGAATCTAAAAGAATTAACGTTGGCCATACGCGATCGTGAGGATGCTTTTCAGGATATGGTTTCTTCCTTTAGAAAAGCAGCTGCAGGGAAGGATAAGAAATCATGGTGGAAACTCTTCGGTGTGAAACCGTTAAAAAAATAAAACGACTTCCCGATGGAAAGCCGTTTCAGTATTTATGTTTTGATTTTCTTGTTCGCACAGCTGTCGAAGCTGGTTGCTTTTTAACCCATTTAAGGTATTTTTTTATCTCTTCGTCATCTTGAAGAAGCATGATTGTATTAAGTCTTATCCCTAGAACTCGATTTGAATAGAGTGCATGAATTTGTTTATGACAGGCTTTGCAAAGCATGGCAGTCGGCATATGACTGCCTCCTTCTTCTCTTGGTGTGAGGTGGTGTACGGTTAGCTCAATACCTTCCCTCTCGCAAAGTTCACAAGTACCAGTAGCCATCAATCAATCCCTCATTACCTTCAGTCTGGAATGACTGCATTCCCTTCTTCAACTATATGATAGAGCAAGTGGGCAAGATGATGAATAGGGTCTGCTTCTTCTTCACTTTCATCCTCATCAGCCATGTTCATACCTAATGTATATAACGCGAGAAACTCATAAAAATCTTTCATTTCAAAAGAGTAACAGCCATTTGGTTCTTCATTATCTTCTTCATATTGAAGAACGAGATATGAAATA
>NZ_JAZVJO010000307.1:0-2390 GCF_059453735.1 Peribacillus sp.
AAAAACGAAGTCTAGACCATCTTCAACCGGTAGAGCCATATGAAATCAATCATTATATGAAATTGGATTACTATTCAAAGCGTAATTTAGAGTTGACCGAAACGATTCGTTCGAAAGGGAAAAAAGGCTCGCTTTTATGGCTGTTGGATGAAACACAAACGGCGATGGGGGGCAGACTCCTTAAACAATGGATTGACCGTCCATTAATTTCTAAAACGCAGATTGAAGGAAGGCAGCAGCTGGTCGGCACGTTAATTGCTCATTATTTCGAACGGCAGGATATTCGTGATCGGTTAAAAGAAGTCTATGATTTAGAGAGATTGGCAGGAAGAGTTGCGTTCGGTAATGTCAATGGCAGAGATCTTAATCAGTTGAAACGTTCGCTTGAGCAGGTTCCGTATATCAAACAAATTGTTTCAGCTATGGATAATGAAACAATGGGCAAACTCACAGAACGACTGGATGCATGCGAAGAAGTAACAGATTTGCTTGAACAAGCTCTTGTCGACAATCCGCCGTTATCGATTAAGGAAGGCAATATCATTCGTGATGGTTTTAATGAAGAGCTTGATACGTACCGAGATGCAAGCCGTAACGGGAAGTCTTGGATGGCTGCGCTCGAACGCAAGGAACGTGAAGCATCCGGCATTAAGTCGTTAAAAATCGGCTATAATCGTGTATTTGGCTATTTCATAGAAGTTACACGGGCAAATCTCCATCTGCTTGAAGAAGGCAGATATGAGCGAAAACAAACGTTGTCGAATGCAGAACGGTTTATTACCCCGGAACTGAAAGAAAAGGAAGCCTTGATCCTCCAAGCTGAGGAAAAAAGCATCAGTTTAGAATATGACTTATTCTTGTCCGTCCGTGAACAAGTCAAAGAGTATATTCCAAGGCTTCAGGCGCTTGCACGTGCCGTTAGTGAGCTCGATGTTCTTCAGTGTTTTGCGACAATCAGTGAAGAGCGTCATTATGAAAAGCCTGTCTTTTCAGATGAACGGAGAATGATGATTACAGATGGCCGGCATCCAGTGGTTGAAAAGGTGCTGGATTCACAAGAGTATGTACCAAATGATTGTCAGATGAACCGTGAGCGTGAAATGTTGTTAATTACAGGTCCTAATATGTCAGGTAAAAGTACGTATATGAGGCAGGTTGCACTCATCGCAATTTTAGCTCAAATTGGTTGTTATGTACCTGCTTCTGAAGCGGTTCTGCCTATTTTTGATAAAGTATTCACTAGAATTGGTGCAGCAGATGATTTAATTTCTGGACAAAGTACGTTCATGGTTGAGATGTTAGAAGCGAAGAATGCGATTACCAATGCAACGGAGAATAGTCTAATATTATTTGATGAAATTGGCCGCGGGACCTCAACCTATGATGGAATGGCTCTAGCGCAAGCCATTATTGAATACATTCATAGTGAAATTGGCGCCAAAACGCTGTTCTCTACGCATTATCATGAACTGACTGTTCTATCTGAGGGATTGCCGATGCTAGAAAATGTCCATGTAAGTGCGATTGAACAAAATGGACATGTGGTCTTCCTTCATAAAATAAAAGAAGGCGCAGCAGATAAGAGCTACGGAATTCATGTGGCTAAGCTTGCTGAGCTGCCTGCCATGCTGATTGAACGGGCAACTGCGATTTTAACGGAACTGGAAAAGGGCGATGGAGGGAAACCTATTTTAGGTGTTCCTTCTGTGAGTAAAGAAGCACCTGTAAAGCAAGAGGCGGTACTGACGGCTGCAGAAGAAGCGGCTCAGTTATCCTTCTTTGCCGAACCGAATGCAGTCAAACTAAGTGCTGCGAATCCTAAAGAAAAAAAAGTGCTTGAAGAACTAAAAAGTATGGAAGTACTTGATATGACACCGCTCGATGCAATCAATATCTTATATAAACTGCAAAAAAAATTAAAATCGTAACGATGAGGTGATAATGTGGGGAAGATTGTTCAGCTGGATGAATCTTTATCCAATAAAATCGCAGCCGGAGAAGTAGTCGAACGCCCTGCCTCAGTTGTAAAGGAATTGCTGGAGAATGCCATTGATGCAAACAGCACCATCATTGAAATTGAGATTGAAGAAGCAGGACTAAGCAAGATTCGAATTATTGATAATGGTGACGGGATTATGGATGACGATGTCAAACGAGCATTCCAACGGCATGCAACCAGTAAGATTAAGGACGAACATGATTTATTTAGAATTCGAACGCTGGGCTTCCGCGGGGAAGCTCTGCCGAGTATCGCTTCTGTGTCTATTTTTGAATTAAAAACAAGCACGGGTGAAGGTCCTGGAACACGAATACTGCTTGAAGGCGGGGCCATTAAGGAATTTGAAGCCTCTTCAAGCCGAAAAGGGACAGATATTAGTGTATCGGGGTTA
>NZ_JAZVJO010000308.1:0-10677 GCF_059453735.1 Peribacillus sp.
CAATTTATCTTTTATTTTAATAATAGTAGAAGTAATCAAGAGAATTAAGGAGTAAATAATCACACTTTTTCAAATAATAGTATATATTAAGGAATGATTTGTAAATATTGCAATGGACTTATAATAATCATAGAAAGTTGCTCATACTTCTCTTGTAAGTCTATTTTCATGAAGCAATTTACTTATACAAACCGAACGGATAAAAATGAGAGAACAGAAAATAAATGGTCAATATCTCCGTTTAATTTAGAACTTAAGGTTCGTAAGAGGAACAGAAGGATCGCTAGTAGGGAATGGAGATTCTTCCTGCTATCATTATTATAAAGTGTTATTCAACAGAATATAAAATGAACTGAAGTCCTATGACGATCCCTGTTGCCGCGATAATAAGGGAGGCATAAAGGATATTCCTCTTTGCTTTTCTCCTTTTGTACATATCCTCAGGAGTTTGGTACATATTCATTACATCTTCCTCCTAGTATCATAACTCTTACTGCTATATTCTTTACACACTTAAGAACCGCTTTTATCTCCTCTTTTCGAATGATAATTATATCATTAGGACTACCTATTATACATAATAATAAAAATTGGCAGGGAAAATATATGTAAAAAGACCTATTTTGTTAAATGAATAGCGTTTATTTAGAGAGTTAGGATTGCTGAAGTTGTTGAGAGGGAAAAGTGCAGTCGCATGTTAAGGAGCGTAAAAGCTTCTTTTGATTATGTGTTTTAAAATTCCCTAAAGTTTTTTGCTGTACTGTTGTATTCTCTACCAATTGAATCAAGGGCAATAGGAAAAAGGACTCTACTAAAAGTCTTTCGTTTCTTTTAGTAGAGTCCAGTGAAAAATTAGAAGGAGGAATCACTCAATACAATTTTGTTTAGGCGATTGATGAATTCCTTATAATAGCCTGGTTCATAGTGAGAATAGGTTTTTCCGAAAGGGTGTTTATAATGACCAGTATATTTCGTATCAGACAAGTCAATCACTCGGGCTTTAGGTAGCTTATATAAGAAGTAATTGTCTAGTCGTTCCCAGAAATAATTATTTCGTTTAATCATCTGAGGGTTGCTAAAGCTCTTAATTGTTTTATCATGATCGATATATTTATACGTAAAACGACCTTTATTCAAAATAATCCTGTCCTCAGGCAAGATTGCCTTAATTCTTTCCGCAAATAGGTCCATGCCTCTCTTCCATTCGTTGAAATACTCGTCGTTATTGGCATGCGAGATGATTGAGAAATTAGTGAAAGATTGGTAAAGCGGCGTTTCCCTTAATAGAAGGCTGGCACTCACAATGCTTCCTGAATCGAATTTAATCATTTCCCTTGCAGCGTCGGCATAGAGGTCCACGATTAAATAGTCAGGCTTAGCTTGTTCTAAATCCGTGAAGAATGTTTTCTCAAAGTCTCTCTTCAAATAGTTAATATTCCGTGCGCTCATATTCCCTAGCTCAGCAGGATTGAGCGGCATCGGGGATGACATCAAACTGGCGATTGAAGAATGAAATTGTGTCATGATGCAATCATAATAGTCCTTATAATCAGGATTAAAGTAGGCGGTTGAGTTAAATGGGTTCCTGCTGAAGCAAGAGCCGAGTACAGCTACCTTCGTCGCGTTTGCTTTCCGTTGGGCTACTCTTTTGAAGAAGAATGAATAATATCCCTTTCCATTCACATACAGTTTGAACATAAAGGAATCATACGGCAGGTAGTCGAATTTAGTCTCCTTTCTATTTGGCGTAATCACAATATCTGTTATCGTTCCTTTAGTATCTGTCAGCCTTAAGAAGAGATCCCATACATCCTCTGCCTTCACAAGTATTTGCGAGCATAGCTCATCTATGTTAATTACTTTATTGAAGGAGTGGTCTATGAGATGGACCGGGAAGGATATCTCTTCATAATACTCAAAGCGGCTGCCATTCTTAGCACGTTTCTTTGCTACGATGGCGGTCTTAAAAGATGAGAAATCAAAACTGTTTAGGCTGACTTTTCCATTCAAATGGATAGTACGTTCATCAATATCAATACCGACAGGAACTTGAATATTTCTCAGCTTTATATAGATGGCTAATGCATCCATACCATTGATAAACGGTTTAGCCTGATAGAGGCTATGCTCGCTAAAAGGAGTGTACGTAAAGGTATTCGTTGTTAAGTTTTTAGGCACCACAAGCGGAAGAATCAAGGTCTGCTTCTGGCCGTTGAGTTCTACAAAACCGTCCCAAGCTACATCATCTTCTTGCGATTCATTGAACATATTCAAGATATTAGCCTTTGCTGAATATGTGTAAGTTGTGCGTGTTTCGGCAGGTAAGGTTTTCTGATGGTGGTATACGAATAAATCCTTATATTCTCTCTTTCTGAAGGATAGCTGAACTGATACTGTTTCTGCTATCTCTTTATTTAATGTAAACGAAAGTTCCAACTTTCCTTCATGATAGCTCAAGTCATTTACTTCGGCAGAAATGGTCACTGGTTTGATGAGAATCGAAATCTTGTTATCTCCTGTGACATATGGCTTAGCTTGATATAGATTATGCTTGCTTAATATATGATATTCTATGGGATTTACGATGATTAAATCATTCGCATCTATCCGTTCCTCGGTAGAATTATAGCAGTAGTAAAGGTCGAAAATAGTTTCGCGGGCAATATCGTAATTCTCAAGTATATCATTTATATTCGTTTGATACGCGAACTGATCATCTTTAATCTGAATAAGTTTGGAGAATTGAAAGGGTTTTTCTAGCTGACTGTCCATTTTTCTTGGTTTGAAGATTATTTGAAAATGTTGAGTTAATCCATCTGCTCTCCCACGTACAATCATATTACCGGACATTGAGTTAAAGGATAGAGTTGTCGTTGTGATTTTCATTGTTCCCTCCATGTTGTAATAAATAATAAAACTTACTCAATATTTTAGAGTATAATTACACTGTTTTCTACAATTGAGTAGAATATTAAAGGAGATCATGAAAGATACAAGGACAAGAACCTATTGTTGCTTATTTTATATACTGGTCAACAGTGGAGCGCATATTCCTAACTTTTGTTTCAGTAAAAATGGTTCTGTGTCGCTTATGAAATCTAGAGTCTTAAGAGATAACGCCTGAAAGCTGGGAATCCGACTAGCTTGAGGTATGATTGGACTGCTATTTTGCGGGTGATGATATGTCGGGTGTTTTGGATAGCAGGATAGAACGAATGATTTTTAAATAGCTATTGTAGCCAATTGTATACCTTATATGTCGACTGCTTTCCATAACAAATGAAGTGAAAAATTAGACAAAAGGAAGAGGGGGATACTAGTTTTTGTCGGTTTTAATCGTATTGTGAAAAAATAAGCTGAGAATCTGATGAAAACTTATCAAAAGAATGGGGCTTTAGGTTATTATAGAAGAGGTTGAAATTTTTTGCGGTATGCGGAGTAAAAGTGTCCTTTTCACTTAAGTAGAATGGAAGGGGCTAAGAATAGAGATTTGACAGAGGTGTAATGAATGAATGTACTCGAATTGATTTGGAAACCCAAACATCAATCGAAATACTCATTATATGATGTGTCGGTGACATCAAATGAGATTCTGATAAGTCTTAAGGTGGATGGGGAGTTTGAGGAGTTTCGGGATGGAAAGTTTCTCTTGGAGGAACGCTCATCGATGAGCCAATATCAGACGGAACTCACGTTTAGCAACAATATGTATAATGCTATCATTCCCTTGAATGATTCAATCTGGCAGGAAGAAGGCGGCATACTGGACGCTTACGTTCAGTATACGGACTCAGAGGGTGAGCTTCGGAAGAAACGGGTTATGAATACCATGTCAGCCCTGCTAGAGATTGATCCTATATTTATCAGGGAAGTTAATAAATCGGTCGTATTATATTCAACAGTTAAAGGGAACTTATCATTTAAATTCATTTCAAGAAACGCATTTTTAAAGACAGAGATGCTGACGCTCAGTGAAGACGGGCATCTTATTATAAAGGGGCAAGTGCATATTCCTAACTGGGATGTCCAAGATTCCCGATTTGTCGAAAAGGAACTGATTTTGAAAACTAGATCAGAGGCTCAATCTATTCTTCTCACAGGTATGGAACGTGAAGAGAAATGGAATGAATTCAATCTGGATTTCCAATTAAATCATTCATTTTTCAGTACGATAGTAACGGATAAAGTAAAGCTTGCGCTTAAGCTAAAGTATGAAGATGAGGAAATGGTTCTGCCAGTTACGGTACCTGATAAACTTGTCTTTAATAATATGGCAGAGTTCCCTGTTAAAGAAGGAATCAAACGGATTTATTTGGATGTAGAAGAGAATGGCTCACTCACCCTGTCGGCGAAGATTGAAAACCTGCAGGCAGAGGTTGCAAGCATCTATTCTGAAAATGGGTACATTCAATTGAATGGAAGTTTAATTGACAAGAATGACCTTAATCATAAGATCACTCATAAGGCGCGTTTAGTATTTAGGCTGCGAGATTCAGAGGTCGACCATGAGGAAACAATCAATCTGGATAACTCTCAATTTTCCTATTCTATCAATATAGCCGATTTTGTCGATAAAGGCCTGTTTATGCAAGGAATTTGGGATGTGTATCTTGGTTACCAAGAGCAAGAGGTCCGATTGGTGACTAGGCAGGATGATATTCGCAATAAGCAAAAGCTTATTTCCATTCCGCAGCAGCTTATGTATTATCCTGACGGGACAGCATTCGTGATTAAGCCTTATTACACATTACATGAAGAGGTGGCTATCCTTTGCCGTGACCAAATCAATGTGAAATCCGTTGATAGGGTAGAAGCTAAAGATGATAAGATCGAAATTACAGGGAAGTTAAATATTCAGCCTCCTAATAAATCATTGCCTGAGATTACTGGAGGAGAAATCCTGCTTAAAGGAGAGTTTGGAAAAAAATATAGAATGTCTGCTTCTTGGCATTTACGTAAAGCCGGTAAATCTCCGTTAGAATTCCAATTCAGGGCCGTAATTGATTTGAAAGAGCAAGGGTTAGAAGGAGAAATCGATGATTTATTAAGACAGATTAACTTTGATTTGATTGAATGTAAGCTGCAGCTGGAGCATGGTTTCTCTGCTTTCACAATGTTTATTGACCCGGTGAAGGTTATCGCAACCTTTGAGGATAAGTTCAAGAATAGACCACGTATTCAGAAGCAATTACAAAGATGCCGAAAAGGCTTCTATTTGCTGATGAACAAGTTAGCGCCGATGAATAAGAAAATGGTCATTTTCCAAAGCTTCCATGGGAAAAGTTATTCTTGCAGTCCAAGAGCCATTTATGAGCAAATGATAGAAGAGAATCTGGGTTATAAGTATATCTGGGTCTTAAATAACCTTTATGATGAGCTGCCTGGGAAAGCGATCATTGTCCGTCCTCATTCGTTTAAGTATTACTATTATATGGCACGGTCGAAGTTCTTCATTAGTAACGGGAACTTCCCGGATTTCTATAAGAAAAGAAAAAATGCCGTTCATTTGCAAACATGGCATGGAACACCGCTTAAGAAACTAGGCTTTGATATCGATCCCGGTTCCCCGTCATATGCCGAGAATACATCTCCTGCATTGATGAGACGTAATGCTAGATGGGACTATTTGATTGGACCAAATAAATATACATCAGATATTTTGAAGAGGGCCTTTAAGTTTGATAAGCAAATGCTTGATGTCGGTTATCCGAGGAATGATTTATTCTACAAGGAAGAGCGTTTAGAGAAGGCATTAAAAATTAAAGAAAAATTGAATATACCTGCTGACAAGAAGGTGATTTTATACGCACCAACTTGGAGAGATTATGATTTCCATTCTGGAAAACAGCATAATCCATACGAGTTTAAATTCAACATGGATAAGTTCATTGAGGAATTCGGGGAAGAGTATGTTTTATTATTGAGGCTCCATTATCGAGATGCTGCTCGTATACGCTTAAAGGGCTTAGATCATTATGTATATAATGTCTCCAGCTATAATGATATTCAGGAATTATATTTAATCTCAGATATTCTTATGACGGACTATTCTTCTGTTATGTTTGATTATGCTAATCTTAACCGTCCAATGATTTTCTTTACCTATGATATTCATCGATATGGCTCACAGATCCGCGGATTCTATATGGATTTCCAAAACGAAGCACCAGGACCTATTGTGCGGACAGAAGATGAATTATTCGATACGATAAAGCACATTGATAGCATCACACCGGCCTATAAAGAAAAGTATGACCGATTTAGAGAAGAGTTCTGTCATTGGGAGAAAGGCCAAGCCTCTAAAGATGTGATTCAAGCAGTCTTTGGCCATTCTAGTAAATAAGGAGTATTGATGTCATGCGGATTCATTTTTTAGTTTTAGATATATATGGAATGGGAGGGACGATTCGAACAGTCTTGAACGTAGCCAACTTTCTAGCGAAGGAAAACTATGACGTTGAAATCATTAGTGTTCTAAGGCATAGAAGAGTTCCGTTCTTTGCTATCGATCCCAGAATTAAGATTACTGTCTTACATGATAAAGTGAACAGAAAGAAAAATGATCGAAGTCTCAAAACAAGAATTGCCAATAGACTTTTACGAATGAAGAGCAGATTGCTCCATTCCGATGATGAGGCAATCCACCTGTTCTCAGTGCTTACGGATATCAAGATGTACAACTATATCAAAACCATAACATCAGGGATTTTGATTACGACTAGACCGAGCTTTAATATTTTTGGAACGAAATATGCCAATAAAGGCGTCACGATCATTGGGCAAGAGCATCTGAATTTCGAAATCTATCCAGAGAAGCTAAAGAAGTCCATACTCAAGCATTATGTGAATCTGGATTACTTAGCCACTTTGACAGATGATGATACGAAAGATTATCAACGATTGCTCTCCGATGGGCGTGTAGTTGTCAAGAAGATCACTAACTCTGTTCCTGAATATCAGGGTCTTACGGCGTCTCTGAAGTCAAAGACAATCGTCGCAGCTGGAAGACTTGTTCCCCAAAAAGGGTTTGATCTATTAATTGAATCCTTCAAAATTGTCCATGAGAAATACCCTGATTGGAAGTTGAAAATCTTTGGAAGCGGCCGTGAAAAGGCCAATTTAGAGGAACTGATTGAAAAGCATCGCTTATATAATCATGTTATTCTGATGGGGCCAACTCAAAATATGGAGCAAGAGTTACAGAAGGCATCTATCTATGCATTGAGCTCGCGATTCGAGGGATTCGGCATGGTTATTGTAGAGGCCATGCAAGTGGGTGTGCCGGTAGTAAGCTTCGACTGTCCTAAAGGGCCAGCTGAGATTATTGAACATGATGTGGATGGTCTTATTGTCGAAGATGGGAACATAGAGAAGTTTGCAGATGCCTTAATGGAATTGATGGGGGATGAAGTAAAGCGAAACTCCTTGGCCAAAAAGGCAATTGAAAATGTAAAGAGATATGAAATAGATAATATCGGAATGATTTGGAAGGAAACGATTGATGAGATTAGTAGTGGATCTCACTCAAGTCATCGGGTTGACTCTGAAATCACAGCCTAACGTGTAAATGACAAAGTCGCTGCGGGATCCCGCGGCGACTTTGTATTTTTATACAAGATTAACGGATTTTTTTTCGGTCTTCAATCGTTTGGAAAACATGAATCCAATCAGAGATTAACCGCTCTTCACTAAATTCCTCAGTGATTTTTCTTGCTTCTAATGACATCGAATTGGCTTTCTTAACATTAGTTAGTAATTGGATGATACTATCCGCCATTCCCTCAATGTCGCCTTTGTTCAGGATGATTCCATTGACGTCATGTTTAATCATGTCTTGTGGTCCGTAATTGAAGTCGTAGCTGATTACAGGACATCCGCAGCTCATGCTTTCCAACATGGTGAGCGGCATGCCTTCATAATCGGAAGGCATAACGGATAGTCTAGCATTCATAAAGATTTTCTGCGAGTTCTCTGTCAATCCCATTAATTTAACATTGTTTGCAAGTCCATATTGTTGAATGAGCGTACTAATGGCCTCTCCTTCAGGACCCCATCCGTAAAGCTCCAATACCGCATCCGGTACGGCTTCAATAACTTTCTTGAATGCCATAACTGCGTGAGTAGGATTTTTGACAGGTGCAAAACGGCCAATGAAGACCACTTTCTTAAGATCTCTATGAGCATCCTTGATATCAATTTTTGGAGCGTGATGAGGGACATGGAAGATATTTTGGTTGCTCCCATATTGCCTCTCAATATCTATTTTTTGCGCATTTGTTAAGTAAACGACACCATCCGCCTGTTGTTGGCGGTCAAGGAAGTACTCAAGTTCTTTTTTGATTGGGCTCCCATATGTATATGGTGCAGCGAAGTGGTTATTGTGGAAGGTATAGATAATAGGAATATTTTTGTTTCTGATTCTTGATAGTACTGGGAATTTAAACGCATACTCTGAGATCAATATAGTATCTCTAGTATCCTTAAGAACCATATTTTCTAACCAGTAGAGCAACAAATCATCTTCATTTGCAAATTCAGCTTTATATTGGCCGTATTCATCAAACCAAAGGGCATGGTTAACCTTATTGTCTGCAGAACTATGAGCGAGGCTTAAAAAGCAATTCCCTTTTTTGTTCAAGTGTAACGTTCTTATCGGCGTATTTTTAGCTGGATTCATATATTCAACTTTTCGAACATAGCCTTTCATATCGTACCATTCACGTTTATCCCGAGTGAAATTAGGTTGGAGATAATCGATGAAATTTATTGTACCATTGTCTCGGTACATTTTAAATTTCTCATAAATACCGTTCCTGTAAGATCTGTAAATATTCTTTCGTGTCTTATCAGGTAATGTGACATAGCCCTCTTCTTCTATAGCATTAAGCTTTTGTGCCCTTGTATCATTATAGTGGTCGGCTGCTAGCTCATTCCACATATAGCGAACTTTTATGTTAGGATGAAGAATTTCGTTTCTGATTAGTCTTTCAAGTTCCTGATCGAAATCTAAATAATGAGCATGAACTAAGATTTCGCAATCCATGCCAGCTTTAGTGAGTGCGTTTGCTCTTCTGATAACTGAAACAGCTAATCCGTTAGTTGGTTTTGAGGGGAGTCTTCCATGCATAAGTATGAGTACTCTTCGGTTCATAAACAATAATTCCTTCCTTTTTATTAAATTATTTTAATATAACTAAAATACATACTGGTTCTATTGTACTATCTGTTTGTAATGGAGGAAAGATAGTTTTATGTAACATAGTACGACGAGAGTAAATCTAATTGGAATGAATGAGAATAAAAAAAGGGAATCCTATTGGATTCCCTTTTTTTATTTCTCTATTTGTAAATGTTTCTTAAGAGTTGCTTGCAATTCTGACTTAGCATCATCCGGAACAGCATAATAATAAATCCCGTTAATCTTCGTCCCGCTGCCTTCCACTTGAATTTGTTCTAAAGACTTGGCAGCCTGTTTATAGTTCTTCTGGATGGTCACCATTTGTGAGAAGGCGATGTCTGTTTTCACATTATTGCCTAATGCATCGAAGATACCATCAAAGTTAGCAAGCGTAGATAGGCTCGCGCCTTCTTTGATAACGGCTTGGATGATTTGACGCTGGCGTTTCTGGCGGCCGAAGTCACCTTGTGGATCTTGCTTCCTCATGCGGGAGTAGGCAAGTGCTTCTTTTCCGTTTAACTTGATCGTACCCTCAGCAAAGCTGTGTCCGTCTTGAGTGAAGGCGAAATCATTGACCACAGTTACTCCGCCAACGGCATCGACAATATCCTCAAATCCTTCCATATTCACCTTCACGTAATAATCAATCGGAATATCTAAGAAGTTCTCAACTGAATCAATCGTCATATCGACACCGCCGAAAGCATAAGCGTGGTTTATCTTATCGGTTGTCCCGCGACCAATAATTTCTGTCCGTGTGTCACGGGGGATACTGACCATCTTAATAGACTCTAGGATTGGGTTGACGGTCAAGACGATCATCGTATCCGAACGTCCTTTATCCCCTTCGCGTTCATCGACACCAAGCAGTAACACAGAGAATGGTGTCTGATTCTTAAGACTTAAGTTTTCGGTCCGTTTGCTTGAACCGTCACGATTTGTTTCTTCGTGCATATTGTTGACAGCGCTGCTAAAGGAGTTATATACCGTAAATGCATAGGTACCTGCAGCAATCAATAATACAGCTAAGGTGATGAGAAGGACCTTCACCCAGGTCTTTTTCTTCTTTTTTCTGCTTCTTTCTGCTCTCATATAGCTACCCCTGATTTCTAAATTTTATTAGTCTATTTCTATTATATCTGATTTACCGGAGGGATGAATATGAGTTTTTTTGTATGATGGTCATTGTTTATGTAGAAAAGGTGGGATAATGGTTTCATGGAGATTGGATTAATTTGGGAGACAAGGACTAATTTTAATTTAGCAGGGTTGATTCAGAATTTCGCCCTTAAACGACGAAATCAACCTCATTTCATTCACAAAGGCAGTACCGAAATCCTCTTTATATCAAAAAATACAGCTGTTGGGCTTTTTGGATGAAAATTCACATTTTCTTTCCATACTTTTACTAAAACCTCTCTAAATGATTGTTTTCTGAGCTATCTTTGATTAGATTTGCCATATAGAGGGGGATAGGGTATGTTTATATATCTAAGTAA
>NZ_JAZVJO010000309.1:0-9855 GCF_059453735.1 Peribacillus sp.
CTTGCGATTGAAAGGGCTATCCTAGAACAAATTCAGCAGGATACAAGAGATTTAAAAAGCGGATACTATGTCAATAAAGAACTATAAAATAACAGTAAGCCTATTAAAAGCCATGATCGCAGGAAAACATCCATGAAATATGTTCAAAATACAAAAAAGGTTCGGAATGAAACCATTCCGAACCCCTTTTGTCTACAACTATTTATTATTTAGTTACAAAATTTTCGGTATAATAGGGTCGTTTGTCTGAACTGAAGTCGACACCGACGCCTAATTCTCTGAAGTCCTTCTGCAGGATGTTTTCCCGGTGGCCAAGTGAGTTCATTAGGCCCTCATGAGCAAAGATACTACTGAGCTGTCCAGTAGCTAGGTTTTCCCCAGCTGTGCTAAAACGGATGTTGTCAGCTTTCATTCGGTCAAATGGAGACTCACCGCGGAGGTTAGTATGGTTAAAGTAATTATTCTTAGCCATATCAGCACTGTGCTTTCGAGCAGTGTCCTTAACGGCTTCATTCCATGTTAGGAAGTTAAGGCCATGGGTGACTCGAGCAGCATTGGTCAAATCAAATAGTTGATATTCAAATCCTTCTTTAAGTTCAACATTCGGTTCAGGATAGAATGTCTTTTTTTGCTTTTCAAGATCGGCAGATATGATTTGAATCGCAGTAACGCGATCGTTTTCATGTTTATCGTAAAAAATAGTAATATAGTTGTCATCGAGTTTGAAGAGGGTAGACTCCTGCGTGTCTTGCATCTGGTAAGTAACGATACCTTTTCGCATAGACGTAAGTGGTTCACCAAGAAGCTTAAGTGCTTTATCTTTAGAACTGTTCAGGGTGATCCCTGATTTAGAAGTAATTAAGTCCTGATTAGTATACAGCCCAGCTACCTTCCCTGCATTGTTGTAAGCGGCCATAAAGAAATTTTGATAATCAGTATGATAAGCGTGCCATTTCACACCATATTCGTTGATAGACGATCGTTTAGCCTTCCCAACCTGTTTATTAACTTTTTCCTTAGAATCACCAATTTCGATGTTATAAACAGAGAATGATTGCGTAGTCGGTGAGGTTAGATCAGGTTTTTCCACTGACTTTGACTCGGACTTTGATTCAGGGGCTATTTTTTGATCCAATTTATCAATCAACGTAGACAGTCCAGTTTGTAATCGTTCAAAAGTAGAGATGACAGTAGGATTTTCTTTGATAGCTATTATATCAGTCTTAGCATCTATATAGGCAGCTTGATAATTGCCGTTCTTTAAATGGTCGCCGTACAAATTCCAGACACCAGCTAGAATAAGGCATACAATGATTAATTTTATCAAACGTTCCAACTATTCTCCTCCTAACTTTATATAGAAACGTGTATAGTTATATCCATTTATGAAGTTGTATCAAACTATTTTATCTTTTTTTAATAAATAAATGAAACATTGGGGCTCTAGTAAATTAAGTAAAAAAAGAGGGTGACACTAGAACGTTGGTCGTTCGGTGTCATCCTCTTTTAAAATCAGCTGATTTTGAAGCTGAAGAGTTTATGCCATTTTTTCTGTTGTTTAGTCAAGGTAATGCCCATTTTATTCAGGAGAGTTTCACAGAACCTTCCGTTGTCACTGATGACTAACTTACCGGAAGGATCGGCTATTTCTGTTTCCATACTGCCATGATTCACTGGCATTCCATTGAAGAAGGTAATTGGCCACTTTTTAATGAGGACAGCACTACGTGTTTTATTATTATATTCATACAAAAGAATATCTTGATCTATTGTAATAAAGTTTCCAGCTTTTTGTTCGTCTTGATAGTATCCTTCGGAAATAAATTTGGCACTTGGATGGAGCTCCTTCAGCATTCTTATCCCGTTTTTACTAATCCCCATGTTATCCCGCTTAAGTAAGAAAGGTGTGACTTGAATGTTTTTAATATCATAATCATGCAAACGTTCAGCAGTTAGCAAGTATTTAAAATCATGTGTTACAGTTGTTTGTATTGTATATTCTGGATGCGCAAATTTCATTTCCAGCGCATCAAGAAATTCTTTTGAATCCTCATTTTTATTAATACTTTCATAGTTTAAGTGCCCGCAATTTGTAAGGAATGATAAATTCCAATTGTCTTTATTGTTGATATCTGTATCAAAACGGTAGTCCAGCAGTTCGTCAAGACTGTATCTAAAATATTCGTTCAGCCCTAGAAAAGCAAAATACCGACTTGTTAGGATTAGCAGGCCATAGACTTTAGTTTCGTTCTTCACAAATTCCGCTTCAATTGCTTTTAATATTACCTCATCAGAATGAAGGCAGTTTTTTTCAGCTTCAAGCAATAGGGGTTCAAACTGACTGATCAACGATTTTTGTGAAAAAGTCGGCTTGCTTCCAATCCAGTTATACATGATATCCTCCCAGAAATTACTTTATTTTGCTAATTCATTTGTTTATTATAAAGAGTGTTACAGAAATAAGATAGTGTATTTTTTTCCTTTTTACAATTTTTTATTTTAGTAAAGGGTATAACCACAAAATAATAAGTTTTTCGTCAATCTTCGTCATTGTTCCTTCCTTAAATCACCTATGTGTCGTAAAGTATTTTCCACACTTACTCTCTATAATTGTCTTTAAACCTTTGAAAAAGCAATACGCATAGGGTCTAGTAATTTCATAAGATTTTCTTAGTATCTTCTATAAGAATATAATTACCTTTGCCTGTATTATATAAGAGGAAATAAAATATGACAGGACTTTATAATTATTTTCATTTATTTGATTTGCTTTTTGGGTAATTTCCTGTTATTCTAAAGAAGAATTATTTTTGTTCAGTACTACGATTACAAAAAGTTTTTACTTTTCGTCTCGATATGTAACTTAGAGCAAGAATAGTAATACATTGTGTGTAAAACGCACTAGGAGGCAACAAAAATGGAACAAGGTAAAGTAAAATGGTTTAACGCAGAAAAAGGATTCGGCTTCATCGAACGCGAAAACGGAGACGATGTATTCGTACATTTCTCAGCTATCCAAAGCGAAGGCTTCAAGTCTTTAGATGAAGGTCAAGAAGTTACTTTTGAAGTAGAACAAGGTCAACGTGGACCCCAAGCTTCTAACGTTCAAAAAGCATAATATTGATCCAACATATAGAACAGGCTCTATTTATAGAGCCTGTTTTTTTGTGTTTAAAAACTGTTGCTGCATTTCTTTCTTGAAGTATGATCAAGAATAGGAGAATAGTTGTAAATATGATCGGAAAAGTCGGAATATTTCATTTCTTTATTGACATCCATAATGTATACGTGTAAGTTTAGAGAGAATTTAATAGTAATCTTATCAAGAGAGGCGGAGGGACTGACCCTGTGAAGCCTCGGCAACCGGCCAGTGTACGGTGCCAAATTCAGAAGGACCTTGGTGTCCTGAAGATGAGATGTGGTGGTACGTGATATTTATTTGTACTTTGCCCTTCTCATTGAGGAGGGCTTTTTGTTGTTTTCTGTACGATGAATACGAGTTTAAAGGGAGGAAAGATTATGACACAATTGAAATTTGCCTATTGGGTACCAAACGTAAGCGGAGGGTTAGTCATTTCCAAGCTGCCGCAAAGAACAGATTGGAGTTTTGAAGCGAATAAGCGCTATGCACAAATAGCAGAGCAAAATGGTTTTGAATATGCATTATTACAAACACGTTTTATTGCAAGTTACGGCGCTGAAAATCAACTTGAAGCAATTACCCTAGCGTCGGCTTTGGCAAGTGTCACTGAAAAATTGCACCTTATCTCGGCTGTACATCCAGGATTATGGCATCCAGCGGTATATGCGAAGATGCTGGCAACCCTTGATCATATTAGCAATGGACGGGCAGCGGTTAATATCGTCAGCGGGTGGTTTAAAAAGGAATTTACAGGTTATGGTGAGCACTGGCTTGATCATGATGAACGATACCGCCGTTCTGAAGAGTTTATCGATGTTCTTCGTTCACTCTGGAAAGAAGAAGAAACCACATATAAAGGCGACTTTTACCGAATCAATCAAGCTCCTTTTAAACCAAAACCTCAGGAGAGAGACGGCATTCCTATTTTTCAAGGAGGGAATTCAGAAGCAGCAAGAGCGATGGCTGCAAGAGTATCGGATTTTTACTTTATGAACGGCAATACACTTGAAGGCTTTAAAAAGCAAATAGATGATGTGAAAACAAAAGCAGCAAAAGAGGGACGAGAGGTTAAGTTTGCTGCAAATGGCTTTGTAATCGTGCGAGATACGGAAGAAGAGGCAATCGAATTGCTGCGAGACATTATAAGTCATGGAGATTCAAAGGCCGTTGAAGGCTTTAAAAACAGCGTGAAGGATGCAGGGCAGTCAACCAAGGATAAGGACGGCATGTGGGCGGAGTCAACGCTCGAAGATCTGGTGCAATATAACGATGGATTTAAAACAGGGTTAATTGGTACAGCTGAGCAAGTAGCGGATCGTATTATTGAACTTAAGAAACTAGGTATAGATTTACTATTAACTGGTTATTTTCATTATGAGGAAGATTTAGAACGTTTCGGCCAAGAGGTCATCCCCTTAGTCCGTCAAAAAGAAGGAGCATTAACGGTATCACTTGTTTAAACCATCTCTACATCCATATCCTATTTTTGGGATATGGATTAGCTGAACTCCTATTGAGTGGATGAATGCTGTAATCGTCGTTTTAATAAATGAGAAAGGAAAATATGAAGATACCCGCTATTGTTTTTATTCTAGTCATACTTACAATGATAGGCATACATAAGTTTGATCTAGGAATAGAGGGATTGGCTTTATTTATTTCCGATGCTTTATACTATGTACTCGGAGCCATCCTTTTGGATCTTTCATCCGATTTCCTTAGCCATGGAAGCTGGTGTCGGTTCAGGAAGTATGATGGGTGCTGCGACTGGTGCACTAGTTGTTGTATTCCCAAAAGATGTGAAAAAATGCCTTATTCGCCGGTGTAGCTAATATTATGGCCATCATCATTGTGACGTATGTATTTTTTTCGACTCTGCGATAAACTTGAAACAGTTTTTGCTGAACTTACCTTTAAACTAACAGGAATATTCCATTAATAGTTACGAAAGAAATTTGCTGTTAAGAAGAAAGATAGAAAAGGGATAAACCAACTCGTCATCCTGTACATGATTTCAACTAACGTGTATACTTTACTCAATTAACGCAGAGAATAATTGGGGTGAAGAGTTGGGACATTTATATGGAAAAACGTTTAATTGTGAAAAAGAATTGACCTTGTCGATCATTGGAGGCAAGTGGAAAATGCTTATCCTTTGGCATTTGGGAAGAGAAGGCACCAAGCGCTTTGGAGAATTAAAAAAAATGATACCTGGTATTACTCAGCGGATGCTTGCCAGCCAATTGCGCGAACTAGAAGATGATTTAATCCTTCATCGGGAGGTTTATCCTGTTGTCCCTCCAAAGGTTGAATATTCATTAACTGAGCGCGGTGAAACGTTAATGCCTATTTTGGAAGCGATGTACAATTGGGGTAAAGAGTATATGGACACTACTTCCGTTGACAAAGTGGTGGAAATATTAGAAAGTCATTAGATATTGTTTTTGCTTAGTATACTTTTCCGCACTATATGCGGAAAAAGTGCGTACTTCTCATCATTGGTATATTGATTTAGAATGAAATGACAACATGAAAGATAAAATCCATAAGAGGAGTGAATAGATTGGAATTACAATTAGCAATAGATCTTGTAAATACAGAAGAAGCAATTAAAATCGTGGAAGAGGTTGCTGAATTTATTGATATCGTAGAAATTGGAACACCAGTCATTATTAATGAGGGGCTAAGAGCGGTTAAAGAAATGAAAACTGCTTTTCCTTCATTAAAAGTACTTGCTGATTTAAAAGTGATGGATGCAGGCGGGTATGAGGTAATGAAAGCATCAGAAGCAGGAGCTGATATTGTTACAATATTAGGGGCTACGGATGATGCAACTATTACTGGAGCTGTGGAAGAAGCAAAAAAACATGGCAGTAAGATTTTAATTGATATGATAAATGTAAAAGACATCGCACAACGTGCACAAGAAATTGATGCACTTGGAGTCGATTATATTTGTGTTCATACCGGTTATGACCTTCAAGCAGCAGGTGAAAATTCATTTGAACAGCTTCGCACCATTAAAAAAGTTGTAAAACACGCTAAAACAGCTGTAGCAGGTGGAATTAAACTTGATACCTTGGCTGAAGTACTTGCTGCTGAGCCAGATTTAGTGATTGTAGGCGGCGGTATTACGGGTGTGGATGATAAAAAAGCGGTAGCTGCTCAAATGCAGCAAATGGTGAAGCAGGCTTCCGTTAAAGCATGAACACAGTTGATTATACCAAAGTAATTGTAAATGAACTTGAGCAGACTTTGGCTAAGGTTTCTGCTGATGAGTTAGATCAACTTGTCAACGCTGTCCTTAGTGCTGAAAAAGTCTTTGTAGCTGGTGCTGGACGCTCGGGGTTCATGGCGAAATCCTTTGCAATGCGCTTAATGCATATGGGTGTACAAGCCTATGTTGTAGGAGAAACAATTACACCTGGAATCGGAAAAGCTGATCTTCTGATTGCAGGCTCTGGTTCAGGCACGACAAAAAGCTTAATCGCGATGGCTGAAAAAGCTAAAAGCCTTGAAGCTATCTGTGCAGCAATCACCATTAATCCTGAATCACTATTAGCAAACATATGTGATGTTATTGTTCAGATTCCTGCCAAGCCAAAAGACAGTGAAAGTAATCAGTATCAATCTATCCAGCCAATGGGATCTTTGTTTGAACAAAGCCTTTTGCTGATATATGATGCAGTCATCTTAGCGGTCATGGATAAAAAGGAACTCAATGGACAAACCATGTATGGGCAGCATGCGAACTTGGAATGAAAAATCAAAAATTCCCTCTGTATTTTTATACAGGGGGTTTTTTGTCGTTAAAACGTGTGTATAGGACAAACCTGGATGTGGAGAACATGTAAACAAGGAGGCGATAACTAAATGGAAACCATTGAAATTTTGTCCTTGATGATCAGCTTTGGGATGTTTGTGATCGCTATACTCCAGTTTCATGACGATGATAAAAAATTCTAATTCATTAAAAGAGTGAAGCGGGAGAGGAATATGACCCGCTTTTTTTATAGTTGTTCGTACGACTATATACAAATCTATCAGATTCCCATATAGTTACAATAGGGAAAAGAAATAGATACATAGGGGGGATTTTAGATTAATCATTTCTTATTTAATATTCCAGGTAATAATAGCTGGAAGAGATACCTGCTGTCTTCAGTTATTATAATTGCTTCTATATTTGCAGGTAGTTTTCTTTATTTAATTTTAGGTTTTCTTTATTCGACAATGAGTGGAAGCGATGCCCATCTCGATCTGGATACAGGTGAAATAGTGGGGATGGACCCTACCATTGACTTGTTATTCTTAAATTTACTTTATGTCTTTTGGTTTTTAGGCATCTGGTTTTCTATTAGGGTTGTTCATAAACGTAAACTTAGAACACTTGTTACCGGAGCCGCACGAATTCAGTGGAAACAAATCTTTAGCGGATTCGGGCTTTTCTTTGCGCTTTTATTGATGCTGCAATTCATTTATTTCTTAATATTTCCTGAGCATTATATTTGGAACGAATTTGATGGTTCTAAATTTCTTTTCCTTTTTATCGTCGTTTTACTTTTAACACCGATTCAAACCACTGTCGAAGAATTAATCTTTAGAGGCTTCTTATTACAATGGATTGCAAAACTGAGCAGAAACCCAGTTATACTGTCAATCATCATGGCAATCATATTTGGTTCATTACATTTTGCTAATCCGGAAATGGAGCGTTCCGCAGTTTGGGTAGGACTGGATTATGTTTTTGTTGGCTTTATGCTGACCTTTATTGCTGTCAAAGTAGGTAGTTCGGAGCTATCGATAGGGGCACATGCAGCGAATAATATGTTCCTTTTTTGGTTCTTAGCTGATGCTGATTCGGTTGGAGGTTCTGTTCCTGCACTATTTACGGTTGCCGGGAATAACCCTGCTGTCTCATTTTTTATGGACGTCGTTTTATTTATCGTATTTTATTTAGTAGTCACAAAAAAATTTAAACCTTCAGCTAAAGAATTTGTATGAAAAAATGACCATCCTCTCATTTCGAGTGGATGGTCATTTTCTATAATTATATCTTTTTCTTCATCCATAGTGGATAAATTAGTAATCCGAAGACAAATAATCCGATTCCTAGTAAGAATGTAGTCATATTAGCCGTACCAGTTTTAATGACCCAAATCGAATAGAATAGAGCAATTACGGTAATGACACCGTCGATTTTCCTTGCTCTTTTCGTTAAGTCATAGGTGTCACCCGTGATAACGAGTTTAAGCTGGTATACAGCAGAAACTAGGTAGGGAATTAAGTACGCTAATGTCGCAATTGTCATTGAAAACTTATACGCTTGAGTTACAGTTGCCGAGATAGTAGAGAATAAAAACAGTTGAGTCATAATGTTCGTTAAGGTCATAGAACGAATGGGTGTGCCATTTTTGTTAGTTTTAGCGAAAAAGGCTGGAAATAAATTTACCTTTGCCGCTTGATAGGGTACTTCAGAGCTGACAACGATCCAACCGATTGCTGAGCCAAGTAAAGAGATAATCGCTAAACCAGACATCAGGTAACTGCCGCCGCTGCCAATCACCTGCTCTAAAGCATCTGCAAGTGGTTTTTGTGAACCGCGTAACTCTTCTTGAGATAAAGCTCCCATTGTTAAGAGGGTAATACCCATATAGATGATTAGAGATACAATCAGACCAATAATTGTTGCCTTTTTAACATCGTTTTGTGATTTAGCGCGGTTTGATAGCATAACAGCTGCTTCAATACCAATAAATGCCCAGAGCGTTGAGATTGCCGCTGAATTAATTTGACCCCCTAGTGACAAAGGATTGCCAGAAGGATCGATATATTCATTGCTTCCGCCTAGGTTAGACGCATCAAAGATAAATAGTGCTGCAATAATAAAGAAGGCAAATCCTAACACTTTTGTTATCGTTGCTACTAAATTGAGCTTACCAGCACTGTTAAAGCTTCTGGATAAAATTAATTGAATACCCCATAGTGCTGCAGAACAAATGATGAAGGTAAGTCCTTTACCGACTTCCACTGAGTAGTTTCCAATAGCAAACCAAATTTTATTGCTTTGCATAACTGGGAAAAAGGTTGTTAGGTACCCGGCAAATGAAATGATTACTGAAGCAGTAGCAGCCCAGTTTGCTGCCCAATATCCCCAAGCCATACTATATCCCGCAATCCGTCCGGTTTTTGGTGAAGAAAACATATCCTGTGCATAGCTTTGAGGTCCTGCTTTCAGTTCGGGCTTGCGTACTGCTAAATTCCCGAAGACTAAAGCGATAAATAATACCCCTATTCCAGTTACTGCCCAAGCAAGTGTTGAACCAAGTGGACTTGAATCAACGGCTAAAGTTGCTGGAAGGATGAAGATCCCGCTGCCGACCATATTTCCTATTACGAATGTGGTTAGAATCCACAATCCCCATTTTTTATCCATCTTAATCTACCTTTCTAGTGAATCATTTTTTTGATAGTCCTATGTGTTTTTACTTATAAGAAGCAGTGGAATCCTGCAAATGTATTAGTTAAAAATAATGTAGTCATATGATATATAGCCTGTGAAAAATTTAAATAACTACCTTAATACTTTGTCAGTATAATACAATATTTTAGTCTGGTAAAGTGGTAAATAACTAAAACATCAAAGTAAAATAAATAAAAATCATCGCAATAGTTAGAAAATTGAGTTCCAACACAGGTTTTCTGATAGCCTA
>NZ_JAZVJO010000310.1:0-3544 GCF_059453735.1 Peribacillus sp.
GACACTTGTAGTCTGCTCGGACACCTCATGATCTTCCTTTAGAGGTTTTGTTGAATGTGGGACGACACTAACTGTCTCATATCCGTTACTGATTTCCTTTATTAACGGCAGGGTCTTCTTCTCAATAATATCCATAAACAGAATGACCACAAGCGGCATGAAAATAAAAAAAGCGGCAAGAATCTTTATTAACGGGAAGCCAGACTTCTTTTTACGTATTTTCTTTTTCTTATTCTTTCGACGTTTAACTTCGCTTCTACTCGGCAGACTGCCTGGAGAAGGGGGATCCGCCTCTAATTTAACTCGTTGGTGTCTTTTTCTTGGCATAGGTACATCCCTCTCTAAACTATTGTTTCTCTTTGGCTTTTACTAAAAAACCAAGGATGCAATCAATCACAAAATGCATCACAATCGTCGCAGTTAGACTCCCCGTAATTTCAAATATGAAGCCAATAAAAAAACTGACCATCACAATACTGATAAATAAAAAACCATTAAATAAATAGCGATAATGAACCAAAGCAAAAATTAAGCTCGCCCATATCAGCCCGAAATTAACCTGAAGAACCCCGCGAAAAAGAATCTCCTCACTAACAGCAACGATTAATGCGACTACCACGATCATCGGATAAGAAAGACTTTTAAAGATTCGTTCATTCACTCCACCGTCATCCTGCCAAGATTCCGGCACCCTTTTCATCATATAGAGGTCAACCAAAACTACAGCTATTCCAGCCGCCAACCCAATCAACAGTTGACTAGAACCAATATGAAAAAGAGACAAAAAAGAAGCTGACTGGTTATGTAGAAATAAGCCTAATACACCTGCAGCAATAAGGATAATTATCTGTGTGACAAGTAGATTCAAAAGCAATTCTCGATTAGAAAGCTGTTTAATCAATGCTGCTTGCTTATTTTTCATACAGTTCAGTATCCTTTACTAACATAGCAGTCAATTCTTGTTTCCATTCAAATGGAAGGAACTGTTTCGGTATGGTTTCTTTCAAGTTCTCCATCAATTCTTTCACATTAACACCGCACCGATCACAGCATATTGAATTGGGCTTCACCAAATCTTCCTCAAAATATTGAAGGATAGCCGTACGTCTGCATTGATTGGTTTTCACCCAATTAAAAAGACCAGCAAATCGATTAATATTATATTGCCTTCTAGTTTCACTGTATCGTTTTAGCTGTTCAATCGTAATAGACATCTCCACTTGTTCCTGATGCTCCTTCAAAAAATGCTGAATAAAATTCCACTGTCCTTCAGATAAAGAATAGTGTTGTCTGAGTAGATCAGAGGACTGTTGACTTTCATTTTCTTTGCTCATTTTGGTACATACGCCCTCTATTTGATTATCTTCAGGAATTTGTTGATCCAGTAAATGAAGCGGTAACCCTTCATCCCCTTCACAAAAAAGCAAAACAGCCATACTTTGTTTCCCGTCTCTCCCAGCTCTTCCTACTTCTTGAACATACGATTCCATAGAAACCGGCAAATGAAAATGAATGACTGCTCGAACTTCTTCTTTATTCACTCCCATACCAAAAGCACTTGTCGCACATATAATTCGCAGCTGCCCAGTTATGAATTGCTGCTGAATCAATTTTCGCTGCTCCTGTTCCATGCCCCCATGATAAAAGTCAATGCTTTTGACCCCATTTTCTTGCAGATAATGCGTAACGGTTTCCGTTGTTTTTTTACTGGAAAAATAAATAATTGCTGATCCTTTGATTTCTTTGGCCAGCTCTAACAAGCGATTTAATTTATTCTCATAGTTCGAATAGTTTTCAACGATATACGCGATGTTGCTTCTATCGACCGATGAGACCACCTCATTAGCTTCTGTAAGGTTGAGTTTAGACTTGATGTCTATACGGACCGCTTCTGTAGCTGTGGCTGTTAATGCCACGGTAAGCGGGTTATTTAACCTCTCTCTTACGGTGCCTAAATGTAAATAGTCCGGTCGGAAATCATATCCCCACTGTGAAATACAATGGGCTTCGTCAATGACAAACAACCCAATATCAAGCTTTTTCACCTCTGTAATCACTTGTTCAAGCATTAGCATTTCAGGTGAAAGAAAAATGAACCGATAGCGATTCAGTTGACTAAGCGCAGCCTGTTTTTGCCTTGGCGTTAAGAATGAATTTAAGGCTAGTACACTTTTTTCACCACGCATCTTAAGCTGCTCCGCTTGATCCTCCATTAAGGAAAGCAACGGCGAAACAATGATGACGTGTTTATTGAATATATAGGCTGGAAGTTGATAACATAAAGACTTCCCGGTACCGGTTGGCAGCATCCCTAAGGTATGATTACCCTCAAGCAAAGACGTAATGACTTCTTTTTGTCCTGGACGGAAAGTAGAAAAGCCAAAGTGCTGATAAAGCGTTTCCTCCAAATTCATACGATCCCCCCCGATTTAGCCAGCACCAGTCGAATTTGGAAGAAGCTGATTTCATCATCTTCTAGTGCACGTTTTATAGGTGTCAGCTGTCTGGTACTGCAAGATTTAACAGCTTCGGCAATTCTTTGCTGAGCCACTGCTGAAACATATGAATCAATAGGAAATGACGAGTCTGTAAGTACAATTTCGACAATATGATCTTCTATTGTGTTTACCTTCAGACGTCGGAATCCGGCGATTTCTTGAAGTTCCATCCCCTTTAATACATAATCTAATGTGACCTTGGTAGACTGTGTCAGCTGCCTTTCACTTTCTTTATGTAAATCTTTTACTACACCTCTAAGTATGGAAAAACGAGAAGGTTCTTCCATACTCGCTTTTATTAAGCCGTGAAGTGTTCCAAGAAATACGTATCGTATATAGCCTTCGTCCAATTTCAACTCTCCAGCCAACTGGGGAAAAGTACTCCCGATTCGACGATTACCAGTTAACCTCCATACAAAAACATTTTGTTCAAGCGGCTCTCTAGTTTCTAAATATCCGGTTAATTCTGAGAGTAAACATTCCGCAAGTTCATTGCGATTCTTTTGATTCACGGCTAGAAAATGCTTTACCCACCCTTGAATTTGTAAATTCCGCTGGATGGGATAAAAGCGATTTTCACTGTGAACAATATGAGAGAGTGTTTGAATCAAGAGGCTTAACCGTTCCCAAAAGGGTACTGTACTATCGCGAAACTTTATTCCATTCAGATCTTTTGGTAACGGAAAATGAAGAAATGATTCTAATAAATGTGCGTTTCCTGATTCAGTGATTTGGTAGCGGTCCTCTCGAGGTAGTTTTTTTATATACTCTTCTCTAGCAAACCGGGTAATCGTTTGCTCAAGATCTTTTCTTACAATACTCGGAAGCGTTCCAAATAAAGGGCTTAAACCAAACAAATGTGCATCCTGAATCGTTTGTGACGATTTTTTTCCCTTAAGCATATGATAGATAGCATAAATTGAACGTTCGCCATCAAAAATCTTTATTCCATATAAAACAATAATTTCGAAATACGTCAGCATTCTTATCCCCCGCCGCAAAATGATTTGAACCTACTGTCCTATTGTAACAAAATGCCTTTCATT
>NZ_JAZVJO010000311.1:0-4821 GCF_059453735.1 Peribacillus sp.
GCGGCTTTTAGCTGGGAAAGAGGCAACTGCGGAAGAAGTAGAAATGGCAAGAGTAAGTTTGGGGTTGGATAAGCCATTATATGAGCAGTATTTTGTTTATTTGAAGGACCTGCTGACTGGTAATTTGGGCTATTCGGTAAAATCAGGTGTAGCAGTTAGTCAATTGATTGGAGAACGAATTTTACCAACTTTAGGTCTAACTTTTATAAGTATTATCTGGGCACTGGTAGTTGGAATCTTAATTGGAGTTGTTTCTGCAGTATATCGAAATAAATGGCCAGATCATCTGGGAATGTTTACAGCTGTATCCGGTATTTCACTTCCAAACTTTTGGGTTGGTCTTATTCTTATTCAAATATTTTCTGTGCAGCTGGGTATTTTTCCAACAGGAGGAGCAGAAAGCTGGAAAAGCTACATTATGCCTTCATTCGCTTTAGGTGCGGGGATTATGGCCATGATTGCCAGGTTTACGCGATCATCCCTTGTGGAGAGTATGAAACAGGATTATATCCGGATGGGACGTGCAAAAGGATTGAACAGCAGTCAGATTATATTTGGACATGCCTTGAAGAACTCCTTAATTCCGGTTGTGACCGTTGCCGGGCTGCAGTTTGGCTTCTTGCTTGGTGGTTCTGTTGTGGTTGAAAAGGTATTCAGTTTTCCGGGGCTGGGAACTCTATTAATTGATTCTATTCAATTCCGTGATTATCCGGTTGTTCAAGCTGAAATATTATTATTCGCCATACAGTTTATTGTCGTGAATTTGCTCATAGATATTGTGTACAGCTATTTGAATCCAAAAATCCGATATGAGTAAGGAGGGAAGATAATTATGAGCAATCTTCAAACAGAAACTATTTTTGAAATAGAACAAATGAAGACGAAAGGTAATCGTCCCCTTCTTCAATTTTGGCGTTTATTTCGTCGGAAAAAGCCAGCGGTTATCTCCTTCTACTTTGTTTTATTCCTGTTAATTATAGCTATCATTGGTCCATATGTTACACCTTATAATGCGGCAGAACAAAATTATACAAGAGTGCTCGAGACATCTTCTGCCAGCCATTGGTTTGGAACAGACGAATATGGGCGTGATATTTTAAGCAGAATCATCGCGGGCGCAAGAATTTCACTTTCGGTCAGTATTTCCGCTGTTACACTCGGGGCGATTGTTGGAAGTATTTTAGGATTGATCAGTGGTTTTGTTGGTAGATGGGTCGATAAATTAATTATGCGTATTTGTGATGTACTCTTTGCGTTTCCTGAATTGATTTTGGCTATTGGAATTGTTGCTATTTTAGGGCCTGGTTTAAAAAATGTGATTATTGCGGTTGCTTTTTTCAGTGTTCCTTCTTTTGCTAGGATTGTCCGCGGAGCAACATTGGAAGTAAAAGAAATGCTATTCGTTGAAGCGGAAGAATCACTTGGTGCAAGCCGGTTGCGAATCATGTTTAAACATGTTTTTCCGGAAACGTTACCGACAATTATTGTTTATTATACGATGAATGTTGGTACAGCCATTCTGGCAGCAGCAAGTTTGAGTTTTTTAGGTTTGGGTGCGGAGCCATCTTCACCTGACTGGGGGGCAATGTTAAGTGTTTCAAGAGACTATATTGGTACTGCATTTCATTTAGTATTTTTCCCTGGTTTAATTATTTTCTTAACCGTTTTAGCTTTTAATCTATTAGGTGATGGATTACGAGAAATGCTCGATCCAAAAATGAAAGACTAGGAGTGTTTATATGCCAGATTTACTAGAGGTAAAAAATCTTAAAACAGGTTTTCAGACTGAAAATGGCTTCTTACCGGTCGTACAAGGCATCAGCTTTCACGTCAACCAAGGTGAAATAGTTGGATTAGTTGGTGAATCAGGCAGCGGGAAAAGTGTAACATCATTATCAATTATGCGTCTGTTCCATGAAACAAGCGGCAAGGTTGCGGATGGCGAAATTATATACAAAGGGGAAAATCTATTAACATTTTCGGAAAAGAAAATGACGAAATATCGAGGGAAAGAATTGTCAATGGTTTTTCAAGAGCCTATGACAGCCTTAAATCCTGTATTGACCATCGGGAAGCAGATGAGGGAAACCATTATGCTTCATATGAGAATGTCCAAAAAAGAGGCACAACAGTATGCGATTGAAAAACTAAAATCCGTTGGAATCCAGCGGGCGGAGCAAGTTATGAAGGACTACCCACATCAACTTTCCGGTGGCATGAGGCAGAGAGTTATTATTGCGATGCAAATCTCATGTAACCCTTCATTACTTATTGCAGATGAGCCGACTACTGCGTTAGATGTAACCATTCAGGCGCAAATATTGAAGTTGATGGAAGAGATTCAACAAAAAACGAATATGGGCATTTTACTAATTACGCATGATCTTGGAGTTGTGGCTGAAATCTGTGATCGAGTTATTGTGATGTATGCCGGGAGAATCGTCGAGGAAGCAAGTGCTGTTGAATTGTTTGAAAATCCGAAACACCCTTATACAAAAGGACTGATGGAATCGGTTCCCAAAATCGGATCTAATAAGGACCGGCTGAATTCAATCGCTGGAACCGTACCCAACCCGAACAACATGCCGAAAGGATGTAAGTTTACGCCAAGATGTCCTTTAGCCATGCCGATTTGTCATGAAAAAGAACCAGAGTTGATGGCAGATGGCAATCATTCTGCAAGATGCTGGTTATTGGATGAAGAGGTAAAGAAAAAGGAGGAAATGCTGAATGTGTGATGATAATTTAATTGAAGCAAAAAACATAAAAAAGCATTTCCAGATTAAGACAGGCTGGTTTGAAGAGAAAAAGTATGTAAAAGCAGTAAATGGCATCTCCTTTCATATTAATAAAGGTGAAACATTGGGGCTTGTTGGTGAATCTGGCTGCGGAAAATCAACTACCGGCCGGCTGCTCAACGGACTCATTCCAGTAGATTCAGGATCTATTATTTTTAAAGGTGAGGACTTAACAAACGCAAGTAAGCACGAATGGAAAAAATATCGGCAGAAAATGCAAATGGTGTTTCAGGATCCCTATGCTTCTTTAAGCCCGAGAATGAAAATAAAGGATATTTTAAGAGAACCTTTGGATATTCATTTTAAACAAATGTCTTCGAGAGAAAAAAATAAACGTGTAGAAGATCTTCTGGATAAATGCGGAATCAGTAAATTTCATTTAGATAAGTATCCGCACGAATTCAGTGGTGGGCAGCGGCAACGGATCGGAATTGCACGGGCTTTGATTTTACAGCCTGAATTAATCATTGCGGACGAGCCTGTATCTGCGCTCGATGTCTCTATCCAGGCGCAAATATTAAATTTAATGAAAGATTTACAGGAAGAGTTTAATTTGACTTATTTATTTATTTCTCATGATTTAAGTGTTGTAGAACATATTAGTGATCGAGTTGGTGTCATGTATTTCGGGGATTTGGTTGAAATAGGAACGAAGGAAGATATTTTTAATCATCCAAAACATGATTACACAAAAACACTATTGTCCTCCATCCCGCAAATGATTCCAAAGGCAAAAAGAAAACAACTGAATTAGAAACTTAATCATCCATAGATTAGTAAATGACTATGTAAGTAGAATTAGTCTGAGGCAATTTAGAGCGGCTGATTGCTTTTCATATATGATGCAAATGAGGAGAAGGAAATGCAAATAAACATCGTACCGATTCATGAAGTAAATGATAATATCGTTTATTTTGAAGAGAAGTCTTGCATTGAATTTGGTAAAGTGCAGCTTATTACAAAAGGAGAGGAATTGATCGTCTATATTGGAATCGGTCAAGAATTTCTCACAATGGAGGATATTCGTTTTTTAGGCGGCATTTCCCGAAAAAGCCTACAAAATGCCAAGGCTGCAGCTGTTTCGGCAGAGGTTTCATTGATTATGGAGCGGGCGGAGAAACCAGAACTTGGTCAGGTCATTAGCTGTTTTATGGAAGGCTGGTATTTGGCTGAATACCAATTTTCATCTTATAAAAAGGCTGTGGAACTAAATCAATTAACCATGCTATGGGAAGATGAAAGGTTAAGAGAATATGATCATGCGGCACGTATCAGGGCAAATGCAGTCAATCTTGCCAGGGATTTATGTAATGAACCGGCCAATAAATTAACACCTTCTGCATATGCTAAACGGCTAAAGCAAGTATTCCATGGAACAGAAGTATCCGTTCAAGTGATTGACGATCATGAATTATTAAGTAATCAATTTGTCGGGATTCATACAGTAGCAAAAGGAAGCAGTGAACCGGCAAAACTTGTTGTCCTGACGCTTGAACGTGATGTTAGTAAAGAAAAAATTGCTTTGGTCGGTAAAGGTGTGACATTCGATTCGGGCGGAACCAATGTTAAGACCGGTAATGATATTGGTGAGATGAAAATGGATATGGGCGGGTCGGCTGCAGTAACAGGGGCATTGAAGCTGCTGGCTGATTCCAACAAAGCGGTAAATGTGGTGGCCATTTTGCCGCTTGTTGAAAATCTTGCTGATGGAAACGCATTTTTGCCATCAGATATCATTCATTATCGAAATGGACTTCATGTAGAAGTAGGAAATACAGATGCTGAAGGCCGGTTGATTTTGGCTGATGGATTACTCTATGCGCAATTACTGGGGGCAAAAACCATTATAGATATTGCTACTTTAACAGGAAGTATTGGCAGTGCCCTTGGTTTAAAAGCGGCAGGCGTATTCAGTAACGCAGAATCGGACTTGTGGCACTATAAGCAACTGGGCGATCAAACGGGTGACTATGTCTGGCCAATGCCGGTGTATGATGATTATTTATATTATTTACAAAGCGAT
>NZ_JAZVJO010000312.1:0-6966 GCF_059453735.1 Peribacillus sp.
ACGACTCTCTAATTCCTTCATAATTTGATAACCATGCATTGATTCCTCTTTAAGCAAATGCAAGATCGCTGACTTTATAAACCCTCTTCTTTTTTTCATCAACCCCACCACCTATCTATATCGATTATTTTAACCGATATAACGATTAAAAACAATCGATATATCTATCATAAGTATCCATTTCTAAAAACCACAAACAAAAAAAAGAAACACTCGTAATGTGTCACTTTAGAAGATAATTTGCGTTTATTTTTAATAGCTATTTTGCACATGCAAAATAACCCAGCTACCTTAAAAGAAGATTAGTTGGGTTTATTCATTAAGCGAAGCGCCTGGAACGGAAATCAACTGCCACGTTATAAAATAAAAAAGAAGAGTGTAGACAAATTTTGATTAATTTGTCTACAGTCTAAAACACGCGTAATGAGTGTTTCTTAACTAAAATCAAAATAATTCCGTTTCAACAATCGTTTCATATTCATCAGTTCATCATATGTCGTCTTTTTTTCAAGCAGCTTGGTATCGATTAGAAATAGTTGATTTTCAATTTCCTTTACGGTTTCATCACTTTGAAACCTTGCCTGACAATTTGCACAGGCTAATGAAGGGGTTTCGGTGATTTCGACTGCTCTTGTTCCGTCAGGTAATTCCCAATAGACCGTATCAGTTACGGAAGAAATCGTTCCTGCTTCACACCAAGGACAAATGGCCATCCTATTCCCCTCCCTCTGTAAATGAAGTGGATTTTTTCTGCTGTGCTTGAAATTTCTTTTCTTTTAGCTGGTCTCGTTTTTCACGTTGATTTTTTAAGGAAGCATGTTCGGGGTTTGTGACATATTCCTCACGGCGATTCATTCGTTTTAATCCCTTTGGAACGAGATTCAATTGTTTATCATTCATAATCCCTGCAATGCCAATATCCGACTGTTTATCCACCACATCTGGATAAAGCCCTTTAAAATATTCATCGGCACGACCTGGTGTATAGTGTTCCGGTTCTGGATAGGTGGTAATGACCCCTTCGAAGTTACGAAGTACCGTTTTAGTAGGCGATTGAGAAAGAATATAGTTAGGCTGCAGCGTAATTTTACCACCGCCCCCCGGAGCATCGACGACGAAAGTTGGCACAGCATAGCCCGAAATATGTCCCCTAAGTCCTTCCATGATTTCTATCCCTTTGGATATAGGCGCACGAAAGTGGCCAATTCCTTCTGATAGATCACATTGGTAAATATAATAAGGACGGACTCGAATCTTGACCAGATCATACATCAATTTTTTCATAATCGGAACGCTGTCATTAATACCAGCTAGAATAACAGATTGATTGCCCACAGGTACCCCAGCATTTACGAGCATTTCACAGGCAGCTTTAGATTCTTCTGTGATTTCAACACTCGTGTTGAAATGGGTGTTAAGCCATACTGGATGATATTTTTGTAAGATGGTACACAGGTCCTTCGTAATTCGCTGCGGAAACACAACAGGAGCTCTCGTACCAATGCGGATAATTTCTACATGGGGAATGGCTCGCAGGTTTTTAAGAATATACTCTAAAATCGTGTCATTGATTAATAAGCCGTCCCCTCCGGAAAGGAGTACATCTCGCACAGCAGGTGTTTCCCTAATATATTGGATCGCTGCGTCCAGCTGTTTCTTAGGAACGCCCATACCGATTTGCCCTGAAAACCTGCGTCTTGTGCAATAACGGCAGTACATGGAACATTGATTCGTTACTAAAAACAAAACCCGGTCAGGATATCGATGTGTCAGACCAGGCACTGGCGAATCTTCATCCTCTTCAAGCGGATCTTCCATATCATATTTCGTTTTATGCATTTCATCTGATACGGGAACAGACTGCATTCTAATCGGACAGCGTGGATCATCTGGATTCATTAATGACGCATAGTAGGGTGTTATGTTCAGCGGGATGGTCTTGGTGGATATTCGGACGCCTTCTTCTTCATCAGGGGTAAGATTAATCACTTTTTTCAAATCGTCAAGTGTTCTTATCGTATTGGTTAACTGCCAAATCCAGTTTCCCCATTGCTCTTCTGTAACGTCTTTCCATAGCTCAATATCCTGCCAGTTTCGGTCAGGTACATATAGGTTATTAAACATCTAATTACCTCCAAAAACTTGATAGTAGTATTAGATGCAAGTAGTATGCCAAAGTTAACCCAAACCCGCAGTATCTCCAAAATACGTGTTTACTCATTTTTTTCTTTTTTGGATTTTATATTGCAGTGTCTGTCTTGGGATATCCAGCAGTTTAGATGCCTGAAGGACATTCCCATTTGCTTGGAGCAGCGCTCTTTGTATATACGTTTCCTCCATTTGATTTAATGCATCCCGAAGTGGTTGAATGCCCTGATTGCGTTCGACTTTTTTCTTTAGAAATACCGGTAAATCTACACCCTGCAGCACAGTGCCCTCGGTATGATTCATCATAAACTCAATCGTATGTTTTAGTTCTCTAACGTTCCCTGGCCAGTGATGGGTTAAAAAAATGGTTTGGACTTCTTCACTAATCCCTTCCACGACTCGCCCTAGTTGTATGTTGAAGTGACAAATGAAATGAGTAGCTAAAAAGACGACATCTTCTGGACGTTTATGAAGCGGCGGCAGTTCATAGCTCAATACATTCAGCCGATAAAATAAATCGGGCCGCAGGGTCTTTTCCTGAATCGCTTTTTCAGGATGAGTATTCATCGCCGTGATAATTCGGGCATCGACAAACGTACTTTTCGACCCGCCTATTCGTCTGACTAACCCATCTTCAAGCACTCTCAGCAATTTTGCCTGAAGCTCGATAGGCATTGATTGCAATTCATCCAGAAATAAGGTTCCCCCGTTTGCAAGTTCAAATAACCCTTGCCGTTCAACTGCACCCGTGTAGCTGCCCTTAGCTGTTCCGAAGAGTAAACTTTCGAGAAGAGATTCAGGAAGAGCTGCACAATTTTGGGCAATAAATGGTCCCTTGCGGCGCGGTGAAGCATTATGGATTCCCTGAACAAACAGCTCCTTACCAACTCCGCTTTCGCCAAAAACCAGGACGGCTGATTCCGATTCTGCCGCTCGTTTTCCCTGACGAATGATTTGTTGAAAATCAGGATTCTTTGTCAGAATGTCATTAAATGTGTAGACCGCTCCATTGTTCACGTTTTTTTTAGAGATGCTCGGCTTTTTTACCGTCGTTTCTAAATCGAGTAACCGCTCAGATAGGTTCTTCAATCGTGAATAGTCCTTGGCAATTTCAATAGCGCCAATCATTTGGTTATCCACATGAATCGGCAGTGTCGTATTAAGGGTTTCAATCATCTTGCCATGAAGATTGAGATAAGATTGCCGTTTATCAAAGATGGGCTGTTCCGTTTCAATCACTTGGAGCAGGGTAGAAGACTTCTGATTTAAGGAAGGAAATGCCTTTAGAAGTGGTTTGCCCAGTACCTCTTCGACTTTCATGCCATCATGTCCACCAGCTACTTCATTATAAAAAATCGTCCTGCCGCCATTATCGATTACATGAATTCCTTCATCAATGCTTTTTAAGATTGCTTCCAGCACTTCACGAGTATTAAAAAAATCTTCCGTCTTCACCCACTCCTTTCTATCAATAATCTGCAATAGCAAAGTGCCGAAAATTCGCACCCTTGGTGCCCATTTCCTGGCACCTCAGCTGGTTTTCACCCACATATTCATGTCCTCAAGCTTATCAAAAATATAACAGTTGTTAGCCAGCCTCCCTTTATATTTGTAGCCAAGTCCGTAAAAAGCGGCATTCATTCCATAAGAAAGACTTCTAGCGATTGAGTATAAACAAAAAATCTGCTCTTTCCGTAAATCTTCTTCAAGCGCTTCAATTAAACGCCTCATTAAGCCGAACTGTCGATGAGCAGCCAAGGTAGCACAATCCGTGATTTCTGCATTAAATTCATTCATATCGATTTCCGCGGACGCTGCACTGACAATTTCTTTTTCATATGTATATACATAGAAGACCGTACCTTTCTTCATGCATTCGGTTATATAGACGGGATCATTCATCGGTGTCGGGTAAATTTCAAAGACCGTCTCATATAATGCTGCCAGCTTTATAGCATCATCTGTATTCGCTTTTCGGATTTCATAGTCATGAGGAGGAGCCGCTTGGGAGCCTTTTTTCTTAAGCGTCTTTACACTCTCAAGAATTCGATCGCCTTCCTCCCAATTCACACTGTTTCGGCGTTCGTTTTGATAAAACTTTGCCATAAAGAAACAGTCGCTTCCTCGGTAGAACCGGTCAATGGAAGCTTCATATACAAACCCTTCCGCAATCAGTTTTTGAACATCACTTGCTCTTGCCTTAACGATTAGTTTTTCTGCCTGGATCTCTTGAGCTGCATCTACCGCAATTTGTAGACAGCTCTCGGTATGGCCGCGATAATCTTCCACTCTGACTCGTTTATTAAATCGATCAATCGTTAGCTTCATTGTATAGCGGTCTGTTGTTATCTCTTTAACTTGTGCGATCTCTTCCAATTTGATATCCCCCTTTTTTAAGTATCTCCTCCTTTATTGTACCAAAAGGGCTGAATCATTTGAATCAGACCCATATCCTGAAAATCGTTAGGCATCATCCATTCCACACCATTCCAGAATGGTCAGCGCAATGACATGTGCAGCTTCGGTTATTTTTCTTAGCTCAATATGTTCATTCGCGTCATGGGCCATTTCCGTTATGCCTGGTCCAAAGACCATGACTGGAATTTTGCCTACAACTGATAAATAGCCGCCGTCCGTCCCCCATGGTGAGGCCTCAATCACTGGTTCTTTATTAAACACAGATATAAATTTATCTGTTAGAACCTGCGTGAGCGGGTGGTTTTCCTCAAGTTGTCCTGGCAGCCATCTAGCGCCAAACCATTCCCATTCGACTGGTTTGATCTGAAACCATTCATGTTTAGTATTTAATTCACTCAAACATTCAGTTAGTGACAATTGTGCCGCTTCAATACTCTCATTAGGTGCTACCCCAAAACGTCCTTCAAGAATAACTGTATCCGGTACAGAAGATGGCCAATCTCCACCTGAAATTTTGCCCAAATTAATCGGTATTGGGATAGGAATTGTCTCATAAAGCGGATGATCCAGCGCTTCATTCCGTTTGGTCTCTAGCTCTCGAAGGGCATCAATGACAACCATGGCCTGTTCAATGGCATTCACCCCTGCATATCGAGTACCGCCATGAGCTGATTTCCCTTTTACGGTTATACGAAACCACATTGAACCCTGCTGAAGCGGAAAAAATTTCAGATTCGTCGGTTCAGGAATAATGGCCGCATCTGCCCGATATCCCCGCAATACAGCAGCAAGTGTGCCTGCGCCCCCGCTTTCTTCTTCGATGACACTTTCAAAAATCACGTCCCCTTTTAACCGAATGCCTAACGATATAATGGCATCCATGGCCATAAGTAAGGAGACCGTACCGCCTTTCATATCCGTGGTTCCTCGGCCATACATTTTGCCGTCCTTTACGATACCGCTGAAAGGATGCTCCACCCAATCGTGAAGATTCCCCTCTGGAACCACATCAATATGTCCATTAAGTAGAATCGATTTCCCCCCTCCACTCCCTTTTAAAACCGCGGCTAGGTTGGGATTCCCGCTAAAATCACTCCGGTCACAATGAAACTGGGGATGCTGACGCAACGTATCGCCCTCCAATTCCCAGCAATCGATTTCCAGATTAAGTTGTTTGCATTTCTCCATAATAATGGCCTGTGCCTTCGCTTCGCGGCCGCGTTTACTAGGCTCCTGTACAAGCTTCTGAAGCAAATCAATTCCATCTTGTTCGTGATTATACAGCCATTGCTTAATACTTGCTTCAACGTTCACTCTTAACCCTCCCCCTGCATTTTTATATAGCGAAGATTTTCACTAATGGAAAATGATGCATCTGTATTTTCTCGGATATCGATTAACGTGTAGGGTGCAAACAAATCCGTCAAAAGTAAACCCTGTACTGTGACTGTAAAGACTGCTTGTTCCGTAATGACTGTATGTACGCATTTTCTCGCTGTCAGCGGAAGTGAGCATTCTTTTACAAGCTTAGGCGCACCTGACTTTTCCAAATGATTCATTAAAACAATTACTTTTTTAGCTCTAGCCGCAAGCTCCATGGCCCCGCCCATTCCAGGCACTCTTTTGCCTGGGACAATCCAATTAGCCAAATCTCCTTCCCCGCTGACCTGCAAAGCACCTAAAATGGTTACATCAATTAAACCTGAGCGAATAATGCCAAATGCCGTAGCACTGTCACAATACGAAGCACCGCCTCTGATAGTGACCGGATAACCACCTGCATTGCATAAATGAGCATCTTCCTTGCCGGCTTCAGGGGTAGAGCCGATCCCAATAATGCCATTTTCTGAATGAAATATCACTTGATGATATTCAGGCAAATGATTAGGAACAAGCGAAGGAATTCCTATTCCTAGGTTCACCAGCATGCCGTCTTTAATTTCCTCCGCCGCACGCTTCGCCATTTTATCCCTTATCTCGGTTCCCAAACCCATTTCCAGTTCACCCCCTCCGATTGAACTACATAATCCACAAATACACCGCTCGTAATGATGGCTTCAGGATCCAGTTCACCAACCGGAACAATTTCTTTTGCTTCAACGACAGTTATTTTCCCAGCCATCGCAACTAATGGATTGGTATTTCGACCACTTTTGTCATATATTAAATTACCAAACTCATCTGCTTTTTCGGCATAAACAATCGAAATATCTGCCGTTAATGCCGGCTCAATTAAGTATTCGCTGCCACTAACAGTGACCCGCTGTTTATACCGTTTGACAATGTCTTCATCTAGTCCGATATCACATAGAACTCCGCCGAGTCCCATTCCCCCTGCCCGAATGCGTTCAATCAACGTACCTTGAGGGGAGAATTCGATTTCTAGTTCTCCGTTAGACA
>NZ_JAZVJO010000313.1:0-6158 GCF_059453735.1 Peribacillus sp.
CACTTCTACATTCGGCAAGGCTCGCCCTACAGAAGAAACCCTGAGTTCAATGGGGTCATGTGTCCGTGTCATCGTAATCCCAGGCGAGGCTTCCGTTTGACCATAGGTAATGGTAATTTCAGAGATTCCCATTTTCTCTACAACATTTTTCATTACTTCAATCGGGCAATTGGAACCAGCCATGATTCCTGTTCGCAGGCTTGTTAGATTATATTGAGGGAAATCTTCTACATTTAATTCTGCGATGAACATGGTCGGTACACCGTGGAGAGCGGTGCATTTTTCTTGTTCTACCGTGTGCAGCACCTTTTTCGGGTTAAATTCTTGTAACGGAACCATTGCCGCTCCGACTGATACACATGCCATGTTTGCCAGTACACAACCAAAGCAATGAAAAAACGGAACTGGAATACAAAGCCGGTCATTGTGTGATAGCTTCATACAAGCAGCAATGTTTACGCCGTTATTGACTAAATTGAAATGAGTCAGCATGACCCCTTTTGGGAAACCAGTTGTTCCAGAGGTATATTGCATGTTAATTACATCATGATGATTTAACTGTTGCATCCGGAAATCTAGTTGTTCATCTGTTACTAAGTCCTTAGCTGCAAGCAAATCCTTCCACGAAAAGGTCCCAGGATACGAGGAATCACCAAGTACAATGACATTTCTTAAATGAGGCAGCTTACTAGAGTTCAACTGTCCTGGTGCGGCATCGGTTAATTCTGGTACGATTTCAGATAATGTATCTATAAAAGAATGGTCCTTGAATTGATCCATTAAGATAATAGTTGAGGCATCTGATTGACTAAGGAGGTACTCAAGCTCATTGGTCCGGTAACTGGTATTGACTGTGACAAGTACCGCTCCCATTTTTGCAGTGGCAAACTGGCTGATCAGCCACTCCGGCTTATTGGATGCCCATATCGCCACATGCTCTCCCTTATTGATCCCGAGTGACATGAATCCTTTAGCAGCTTCACGACAGAGTTGCTCAAATTCTTTATACGTATAGCGCAAATTTAACTCTGGGTAAACTACTGCTTCCCTTTCTCCATAGACCATTGCTGTTGTTTCGAGTAGCTTTCCGACAGTACTATTCACTAAATCCGTCATAGAAACCTCCCATAAATTAATAAAATCTCTGAAAGATTAACAGCCTAGCTGTCTAGCAATGACTAATCTCTGAATCTCAGAAGTCCCTTCACCAATCTCAAGAAGCTTGGCATCTCTTAGAAAACGCTCCACTTCATACTCACGCATATAACCTGAGCCTCCATGAATTTGAATGGCTTGGTTACTAGCCCTAAAAGCCATTTCTGATGCAAAAAGCTTGGCATATGCACTTTCCTTTGTGAATGGTTTTTTATGATCCTTCAACCAAGCCGCTTTGTATACCATATTTCTTGCCAATTCGATTTCCATTGCCATATCAGCAAGCTTAAATTGAATCGCTTGGAATTTAGAAATTGATTGCCCAAATTGGACACGTTCTTTTGCAAAAGCCAACGATCTTTCAAAAGCTGCCTGAGCAATGCCCACAGCAAGTGCTGCGATCGATATCCTTCCGCCGTCCAGTGTGTATAAAAATTGTTTAAACCCTGCTTCTGCATCACCAAGAAGATTTTCCTTTGGTACTCTGACGTGATCCAAAATGATTTCACATGTATTAGAGGCCCTGACCCCCATCTTGTCGTAATTACTGGAGATTGAAAGTCCTTTTGAGTCAGTCGGGACAATGAAAGCCGAAATAATATTTTTACCGCGGCTGTCTTTCCCTGTTACGGCTGTAACGGTAATTGTCCTTGAATAGCCAGCATTCGTAATCCAGCACTTTTCGCCAGTAATGACGTATTCATCTCCTTCAAGATCAGCCCGCGTACGAGTTCCCCCTGCATCAGATCCCGCATTCGGTTCCGTTAGTCCAAATGCCGCCAACGTTTCTCCTTTTGCCAGTGGAACGAGATATGTTTGCTTTTGCTCTTCGGTACCGAAATAATAGATAGGACTTGAGCCCAGTGATACCGCTGCAGCATAGCTTAACCCAGTACCACCGCATGCTTTACCAATTTCCTCTACGGCAATCGCATAGGAAATGGTATCTCCTCCTGAACCGCCATATGCTTCAGGAAATGGAATTCCTAGCAGACCTAACTGCCCCATTTTCTTGAAAACTTCTTCAGGAAATTTAGATTCACGGTCTAGTTCAATCGCAATCGGCTTAATCTCTTTCTCTGCGAACCCTCGAGTCATTTCTTTTATCATCAGCTGTTCCTTTGTTAATTCGAAATTCATAGCAAACCTCCATCTTTTTATTGAGACCGACTAGTTGGTCGGTCAAGTCTTTGTGTAAGCGCTTTATTTAATAGACGAAACCTGTTGGTTTAAAAAATATCTTGCATAGCGGGGATTTTGTTTAGCTTCTGTTGTTAGGAGCCCGTGAAGGATGAAGTCTACATAAATCTCAGCAATTTCTTCTATTGATTTTTCGCCTTCCCGTTTGTACCATTTATACGACCAATTCACCATTCCCAAGATAGACATCCCGATAATCGTACGGTCTAGTTCAGGACGAAACTCTCCGGCAGCTACACCCTCCTCAATTAAATTAAATAAGAGCGTTTTGTACTTTTCTCTTTTTTCCTTAATCGCACTTGCATATAACGGTTTTAGATAACCACTTTCTTGATAAAATACTGATATATGAGGTTTATAGAGGTCAAACACTTTGACAAATGAAGTAATCATTTTCTGCATTTTTTCTGTGGGGTGAGTACTAGTTGAGATGGCTTCTGTTGCCTTATTTAAAACGTAGGAAATAAAATAATCATGAATCACAAAAAGCAATTCATCCTTGGAATGAAAATGATGATAAAATCCGCCTTTGCTTGTACCGCTTTCTTGGACAATTTGATTGACAGAGACGCCATGAAAACCATGTTTTTCGAAAAGCTGTAAAGAGGTATCGATAATCCGATTTTTCAGATCCGTAAGATCTCATCTCCTTTCACACTGTAAATAAACCGCTTACATTACTTTTATTGGAAACACAAGTTGATTTTATCTAATTATAAATATGTTGTCAATTCTGAATTTTTCAAACCATATAAATAGCACTCTATATATGCTTAATTAGAGTGCTATTAGTTTCGCTATAAATATTGCCTAGGGGTACCATAGTCAAGGGTTTGATTAGATTCAGGATAGATAGAAGTAAATTCTGCATATATCGGACTATCCAAGAGCCACGGGTAGTATCCTAAAAATGGTATATCGGCATGCATAATAGCTTGGAGGGCAAGCGGAAGTTCCCGCTGAAAAATCATATAACGGATTTTCGCATGATTTGCATCAAATTCCCCATCGCTGACATGAACAGTTACCAAAAGAATGTATTGACCCCGATCAGGTTTCCACTCAGCCAACACTTCATCTCTCATCGTCGGATTAATTTGAGATTGGTCATAATGACTCCCTATTGCCACTGTAATGATTCCACTTTTATCATCATGAGTAACTGTGTATTTCCTGCCCTCTGCCGGATGAGACAAGGTTACAGGCGGCATATAGGTAATCACTAACTTTTCCAAATCTAATATCGACATGGCAAGTACCTCTCCTCTACAATCTGCTTACTTGCCATATCCTATGAATAGCGCCCAGTTTCTGCTACTTTTTTTTCGTTTGAACAGGTTTTATTTTAACATCCACTAATCTCCAACCATCCTTCTCGTAATGCCATTTAGAAACAAGCTCAGCCAAACTATCTTGTTGATGAATACCGTTTATTCTTTGTCTGCCTTCCAAATTTTTTCCTCTTCCAAGGATTTGATACGTTTTTAATAAATAATAAGAATCAATCATCAGCTCCGTTTCTTCATTAAGAATTCCTTCCTGATAAAGGCCAAGCTCCTCATACTCCTTCCGACGGTTCTTCACATCAAGCACAATGGGTTCCTGATCGTCCACCTTCAAAACAGCCTTATAGTCATTTAAATACTGAGAAGTAACTTGTACAGCTGGTGGAACTGACAAATCAAGAAGCTTATCATCTTTGAATGTAAAGGCAAAAGCTTCTATTGGAGTGGAGTCACCCTCCTCATGGTTGAAAGCTGGAACCGTAACGAGGACATCCTTCAATCCATCATGATTAAGATCCGCAAAGGATACGGTTGGGGAGCAGCCGCTGCTGAGAGGAACCTCTCTGAGTATCCCTTTACTTGTAACCATTAAAATAATTTCTTTGTAAAAATCACTACCATTTTCATATTGAATTCCTTTTAGAATAATGACATCTTTCTTTTTATCCCCGGTAAGCTCTTTTTTTTCATGATAAAGAATTTTTTCATCTTGACTGCTTTTCCCCTGAGCAGCTACTGCTTGGCAGGCAAACAGAACTGCTACAATAAAAACCAGGTATTTGAAAACCTCAGCTTTTTTGTTCATCAACCCCCACCTGCTCCCTATTTTTTACTTTCCTGCTTTTGTTGCGATAAATATCGCTTATCCTTCATAAACAGACGCCAAAACAAGTAAAAGCCAGGAAGCAAGATGGCGCTGCAAATAATAATTACGATAAACACTGCACGGAATGTTGCTGGATCTGTAAAACTATTCTCCAGCGTGACAATAGGATAAACAATATACGGAAGGTGCGCCCTTCCATATGCAAAGCTCGCAATAAAATATTGAATAACTATCGCAATAACCGCTAGTCTAGGCATTCCTTTAACATCTCTTTTAGAGAAATACGGCAGATAAAGTCCAATTCCACCTATGACAAAAAATAGGACCGATAGCAGCAGCATTGAGGAATGCTCCATCATATTTTCATACAACCACGGAGCCTCACTTTTCATGGTCCACATGACCAAAAATGCAAACACCAACGATATTGGACCTGTAATCATGGCGTTTTTTCGATAAATTTTAAAGGCCTCTACTTCATTCGATTCTTTAGAGTAATCGGAAAGCAGTAAGGCTGACAGAAATAATGTACTAAATACACCAAATCCGATAAAGGCATATTCGTGGGGACTCGTAAACAGAGCGGACAGGTTCAATACCTCCCTCCCCTTCTCTCCCTCTACATAATTCCCATGAGAGATTGGTAAAACGCTTATTAAGAGCGCAGGAATGATGATACCAGTTATCCCAGAAATATAGGTTAGGACTTTGCTGTATTTTGTTGCAATATGTGAAAAGACTAAAAATGCGCTTCGAATGGCAAGCAGCAAAAGAATAAGACTTCCTGGAATTAATAAAACCGTACCCAGCGTATAAGCCGCACCCGGAAACAGTGCGTATAAACTAATCACCAAAAGGACAATGAACGTATTCGTAACTTCCCATGTAGGCGAAAGATAACGATTCGCTACATTTGTCACCTTTGTTTTCTCTTTATTAAAGTAGAGAAAGGACCAAAACCCCGCTCCGAAATCCATCGTTCCCAAAATAGAGTAGAAAAACACAAATAACCAGAGCGTGGTAATGGCTAGTATAGTATCAGTCATGTTCGTTCCCCCTTTTTATGAGTTTGATCCATATAATGGGAGACCTTTTTGCTCAGCTCGATAGATATCATCCTGTACAGTATTTCGTTTGAAATAATAAAGCAGGACGGATACAACGGCTATGCCAAGAATCGCATAGACAACGGCAAACGATGCAAATAAGGGTCCAAGATTGGTCGAAGTGGTAACAGAATCTGCTGTAGATAACATACGATAGATGGTCCAAGGCTGACGACCAGTACAAGCAAATATCCAGCCTGCTTCGATAGACATCATGGCCATTGGACCTGACAAAACAAGAACCACCAGCAGCCACTTAGGAATTTCTCGTTTTCTACGGAAGTTCCAAAGATAAATAAACAAGGCAAGGACGATCAGCATACTGCCCGTTATTACCATAAAATTAAACAACGTATGAACAAATAACGGCGGCCATTCTTCCTCAGGAAAATCATTTAAACCAATCACTTCGGTATCAAAACTGTTCCCTGACAAAAAGCTGAGAGCCCACGGTATCTCAATTCCATATTTCACTTCCTGTGTTTCTCGGTCCGTATACCCAAGCTTAGTGAGTGGTGCATGGGTCTGCGTTTCAAAGAGTCCTTCTGCAGCCGCAAGCTTTCCCGGCTGGTATTCATGATGCTT
>NZ_JAZVJO010000314.1:0-4456 GCF_059453735.1 Peribacillus sp.
ATGAGGAATCTTGATAAGCTAGTAGCAATAGGGTATCCGGTTTTACTTGCTGCTTCACGGAAATCAATGATCGGAGACGTCTTAGACCTTCCTCCAAATGAGAGAATGGAGGGTACGGGAGCAACTATTTGTTTTGGGATACAAAAGGGTTGCCAAATGATCCGCGTACATGATGTGAAGGAGATGGCCCGAATGGCTAAGATGATGGATGCGCTTGCGGGAAAGGGAGAGTATAGTGGATAAAATTTTTGTAAATCAAATGGAGTTTTATGGCTATCATGGCGTATTTCCAGAAGAAAATCGTCTTGGGCAACGGTTTGTGGTAGACCTTATTATAGAAACAGATCTTTCTGCTGCAGGTAAAAGTGATCAATTAGATGATTCTATTAATTATGGAGAGTTGTATGGTGTGTGCAAAGAAGTCGTGGAGGGTGAACAGTATAATTTGGTCGAAGCAATAGCAGAACAAATTGCCTCACGTGTGCTTACTCAGTTTTCTAATGTTCAGACCTGTACGGTCAAAGTATTTAAACCTGATCCTCCTATTCCAGGACATTATAAATCCGTAGCGGTGGAAATAAAAAGGGGACGTTAAGTTGAAAAATATTTCCTATCTCTCCATTGGATCGAATATGGGTGACCGGCTGCACCTCTTTAAAAAAGCCATAGATTATTTACAGAGTGATGAAAATATACAAATAAGTAATATCTCATCAATTTATGAAACAGAGCCTGTTGGTTATACGGAACAGGCGAAATTCTTAAATGCTGTCCTGAAGATAGAGACATCCTATAAACCAGAGGAATTATTGCATAAATGTCAGGCAACAGAGAAAGAGAATGGTAGAATTAGGGATATAAGATGGGGTCCTCGTACAATAGACCTTGACATTTTGCTGTATAATCACGAAAATATTGAAACAGAGAGTCTTTCTGTTCCGCATCCCCGGATGTTGGAAAGGGCATTTGTACTCATCCCGTTATTGGAGTTAGATTCAAGCATCAGGCTGCCTGAGATGGACATACCTTTGGTTAATATTCTTGAAGATATACAGGATAGAGAAGGAGTTCGATTATGGAAGCTGAAAAATGGGGAAGACGGATTAGGGCTTTTAGAAAGCTAAAGGGATATACACAAGAAGGATTTGCGAAGAAAATCGGTGTTTCTGTCTCTTTATTAGGAGAAATAGAACGAGGCAATCGTCTGCCATCAGAACAATTTTTAACTGAGGTGACGAATATTCTTCAAATTAGTATGGATGAACTTCAACCTCCAGAGGATAGAATAGAATAAAAGACAACGAAGGAGGCCGCATCGTGTTAAAGATTGGCGATGTCGAAATGAGTAACCCAGTAGTACTTGCTCCTATGGCTGGGGTATGTAATTCCGCTTTCCGTTTAACGGTAAAGGAATTTGGTGCTGGCTTGGTTTGCGCTGAAATGGTAAGCGACAAAGGGATTGTATTGAAAAACAAAAAAACGATGAATATGCTTTATATAGACGAACGGGAAAATCCGCTCAGTCTGCAAATTTTTGGCGGAGAAAAAAAGACATTAGTTGAGGCCGCACAATTTGTGGATAAGAATACAAATGCAGATATTATAGATATAAATATGGGGTGTCCTGTGCCTAAGATTACAAAATGTGACGCAGGTGCTAAATGGCTGCTTGATCCTAATAAGATATATGAAATGGTTTCTGCTGTAACAGATGCAGTAGACAAACCTGTGACGGTGAAAATGCGTACAGGCTGGGATGATGATCATATCTACGCAGTCGAAAATGCATTAGCCGTTGAACGGGCAGGCGGTCAAGCAGTATCTGTACATGGGAGAACACGTTATCAGAAGTATGAAGGAAAAGCAGATTGGGACATCATACGTCAAGTGAAGGAAGCGGTTAAGATTTCGGTCATTGGAAACGGTGATGTAGAAACACCGCTCGATGCAGAAAGAATGTTACAAGAAACCGGGGTAGACGGTGTAATGATTGGTCGTGCTGCACTGGGGAATCCATGGATGATCTATCAAACAGTTAGGTATTTAGAGACCGGAGAATTACTAGGGGAACCATCTGTTCGCGAAAAAATGGATGTTTGTATTTTGCATATGGATCGTTTAATCGCTCTAAAGAATGAAAATGTGGCAGTTCGTGAGATGCGTAATCATGCTGCGTGGTATTTAAAAGGCATTAAAGGGAATGCAAGTGCAAGAAAAGGGATCAACGAGTGTCACACTAGAGAAGATGTGGCTCGTCTATTGTATGGTCTTGTAGATGAGATTGAAGCGAAAGAACAAAATATTCAAATGGTGTAACGATTTGACATCATCTTGTGGGTTTTCTATAATACGCTTATCCAAGCTGCCAGTTGAGTACTGGCAGTTTTTATATGTAGAAACACTTTTTTAGGCAAAGGGCTGTTCGATTCAGTCACTTTATGTAAAAATATATAGGTATGAAAAATTATAGTTACGTTTATTTGATAGATGAAGTGAATACAAAGATGGAGATGATGACACGTGAGCGAAGAAACTAATGACCAGCTCAAAGTAAGACGCGAGAAAATGGATGCAATGGTGGCGAATGGACAAGATCCTTTCGGAAGCCGCTTTGAACGTACGCATCTAGCAGCGAAAATTGTTGAAGAATTCAGCGAGTTAACAGAAGAAGAACTAACAGAAGGAAAAGAAGTCGTACTAGCAGGACGGGTAATGACTAAACGTGGTAAAGGGAAAGCTGGATTTGCGCACCTTCAAGATATAAGCGGACAGATTCAAATCTATGTTCGTCAGGATGCTATTGGGGAAGAAGCGTATGATCTCTTCAAACAAGCAGATTTAGGCGATATTATCGGCATCAAGGGGAATATTTTCAGAACGAAGGTTGGCGAGCTTTCTGTGAAAGCAAAGGAATTCACTTTCCTATCAAAAGCTCTTCGTCCACTTCCAGATAAATTCCACGGATTAAAGGATGTTGAAGAACGTTACCGTAAACGGTATGTTGACTTAATGACAAACGATGAAAGCAAACAAACATTCATTACACGGAGTAAGATTATTCGTGAAATGCGCAGATATCTTGATGATCATGGATATCTAGAGGTTGAAACACCGTTACTTCATACAATTGCAGGCGGTGCAGCTGCGCGCCCGTTCCTTACTCATCACAATGCATTGGATATGCCTTTATTTATGAGAATTGCGATTGAACTTCATCTTAAGCGTCTGATTGTCGGCGGCTTAGAAAAAGTGTATGAAATTGGCCGGGTATTCAGAAATGAAGGAACATCAACACGACATAACCCAGAGTTTACGATGATAGAATTATATGAAGCCTATGCCGATTATCAAGATATCATGAGATTGACTGAAAATATGGTCGCACATATTGCGCAAAAAGTACTTGGTACTACAACCGTACAATATGGAGGACACGATATAGAGTTGAAGCCAGAGTGGACTAGACTTCACATGGTCGATGCAATTAAAGAACATACTGGAGTAGATTTCTGGAAACAGATGACGAAAGAAGAAGCACAACAGCTTGCGAAGGAACATAACATCCAAATAAAAGAGACAATGGAATTTGGTCATGTTGTTAATGAGTTCTTTGAACAAGTAGTTGAAGAAAAGCTGATTCAACCGACGTTTATCTTTGGTCACCCAGTAGAAATCTCTCCACTTGCTAAGAAAAACGAAAAAGATCCGCGCTTTACAGATCGCTTTGAGCTCTTCATTGTGGGACGTGAGTATGCAAATGCTTTCTCAGAGCTAAATGATCCAGTGGATCAAAGAGAGCGTTTTGAAGCACAAATGAAAGAGCGTGAGCAAGGAAATGACGAAGCTCACGAAATGGATGAAGATTTCTTAGAAGCGCTTGAATATGGTATGCCGCCAACAGGTGGTCTGGGAATTGGAATTGACCGTTTAGTTATGTTATTAACTAATTCTCCATCTATCCGAGATGTACTATTATTCCCTACTATGCGTCACCGTTCATAATTGGCTGGCTGCAAGCAGTGTCTCAATCACGAGGCGCTGCTTGTTTTTGTTAGAAAAGGGATAATTAAGTATGTGGAAATTACAATACTATTTACAATACTATTAATGAGAAAAACAGAATCTAGTTTTCTGATTATTGCCGCTTTGTTATTTTAGAAAAACTTTTTCAAAAAGGTATTGCACAGGGCACGAGATGATGGTATATTTATATCTGTTGTTACAAACGAGTTACAAACGGATGAAAAACAGATAAAAAGTTTTGAAAAATCCTTGACTCAAACAGCCGACAATGTTATTATTAATAAGCTGTTCCGAAACAAATTGCTCTTTGAAAACTGAACAAAACAAAGCGTCAACGTTTTAAAGAAGTGAGTACACACTATAAAAACAACCGAGCAAGTCAAACATTCTACGGAGAGTTTGATCCTGGCTCAGGATGAACGCTGGCGGCGTG
>NZ_JAZVJO010000315.1:0-2794 GCF_059453735.1 Peribacillus sp.
CTATCTTTTTAATCATCGCTTTTATTAGTTATTATTCCTATCATTTTAGTTATAAGACCACAGGATTCAAGGAATTACATGTTTTTTCTTTTCCTCCAAATGTGAATCCTGATGAAGTGGATGTCTTATATGTACATGTACGAGCAGAGCCGATGAACCAATGGGAATATTGGTATAAAAATATCAACTTATCATCATGATAATCAGGGGAAGAAAAACACTTGCAGGTGTGAAATTGTTCTGTTTTTAAAGACCTTTACAGTTTCCGGTTGCTAAAAAACCGTCTGGACGGTACACTAAAAAGACTATTTGTTTCCCTTGGGAACATTCAGATACGATAACTAGAATAGGGGAAAAGTCTGTATGAAGAATCAAAAGATTTCACTTGTTTTATTATTATGCAATTTATTTATTGCTTTCCTTGGAATTGGTTTGGTTATTCCCGTTATGCCATCGTTTATCAAGGAATTAGGCTTAAATGGAGAGATCATGGGCTATCTTGTTGCAGCCTTTGCGTTAGCTCAATTAATTGCTTCACCATTTACTGGTGTTTGGGTCGATAAAGTTGGACGTAAGCCGATGATTGTTTTTGGCTTATTTCTGTTTTCTTTATCTGAGCTGATTTTTGCTGTAGGCAGTCATATAAGTCTCCTGTTTTTATCACGGATTTTAGGCGGAATCAGCGCTGCATTCATCATGCCTGCAGTTACTGCTTTTGTAGCGGATATCACAACGCTTAAAGAACGTCCGAAAGTACTAGGCTATGTTTCTGCAAGCATCAGTGCCGGATTTATTATTGGTCCGGGAATTGGCGGCTTTATAGCAGAAATTGGTGTTCGTGCACCGTTCTATTTTGCATCCGTTATTGCACTCGCTGCCGCTCTATTTTCTATGATTATTCTTAAAGAACCATTAACGAAAGAAGAATTAGCGGCTGGCAGCCAGTCAAGTGGAAAGGTCAATATTTGGTCCGAATTGAAAAAGTCCTTCCAGCCCAAGTACTTAGTTCCTTTACTGATTGTTTTTGTCTTAGCATTCGGATTAGCAGCTTATGAAACAATGTTCAGCTTATTTGTTGATGAAAAGTTTGGTTTTACGCCAAAGGATATTTCCGTCATTATAACGGTTGGAGCAGTCTTTGGTGTTGTTGCTCAGGTTGTATTCTTTGGAAAACTGGTGGAATGGCTGGGTGAGAAAAAGTTAATACAAGTTAGCCTAGTTATGGCATCTGTCTTTATGTTCGTGTCGGTTTTTGTAAGCAGCTATGCAATGATTATGGCAGTTACCTTTATTGTATTCTTAGGATGCGATATCCTCCGTCCTGCAATCACTTCTTTATTATCAAGAATTGCAGGTAATGAACAAGGCTTTGTCGCTGGAATGAATTCAACGTATACAAGCCTTGGCAATATTATCGGTCCTGCATTAGCTGGTATTTTCTTTGATATAAATCTAAATCTCCCTTATATTTTTGCAGGTGCTATTCTGATGGTCGGATTTGTGATGACAGTCATGTGGAAGTCATCTGGAATAATAGAAGAAGGGTAACTGTACAGGGAGCTGTCACGAAATGAATGAACGAACAAAGCCAGAAAAAATCTTAGATGCAGCGGCTGCCATTGTCCGCAGGGACGGTGTTGCAAAACTGACACTAGAAGCAGCAGCGAAAGAAGCAGGAATAAGTAAAGGCGGCCTGCTGTACCACTTTCCCAATAAAGAATCCTTAATCGATGGTATGGTTACAAGATGTTCCAATACATTTGTTGAGGATGTCGAGGGACGAGCGACGTTAGACCCTATTCAAACTGGGAAGTACAGCAGAGCCTTTCTGGAAGCAACTTTTAAGGAGTTAGAAGAAGGGCTGGAAATTAGCTCAGGGATGCATGCGTCCTTGTTTACCAATCCTGAAATGCTCGAATGTTTACAAGAACATTACCGTACATGGAAAGAAAAAATGGAAAACGAAGGTCTTGATCCGGTCACAGCAAACATTATCAGACTGGCATCAGATGGCCTATGGTATGCCGATTTATTCGGGATGGCGCCTTTAGAGAAAGAACTGAGAGAAAAAGTATTTTCACAGCTTTCGGCTTGGACGAAAGAGCCTTTTAAGAGAGGCGATTAAAATGAAGCTAAAATAAGCTACTTCCCTCCCGAAAAGATAATAACTGTACCGAGGGAAGAAGCCACTTATCCTTTTGAAATTAATGGTGAGTTCCAATATATCGTAGAGTTTTCTTGTGATTATAAAGGTACCTATGAAGAATTCTTTTGTAATTGGATGAATAGCCCAGATTATTATCCTATTTATTCACTTGCGGAAATCTATAATTTTCAAAAAGAAGAGTATGAAGAGCTGTTTATGATGCAACATATAGAGTTTACTTATATGAAAGGGAGTCGTAAAAACACGTTCTTTGTAAAGGCAATTATACGCAGCCCGAAGCAATTTAAAGAATATTATCCTTATTTGTACGGGAATGGAAGCATGTTGAACGTATCTTTATGGTCCCTAAAACAGGATGTATTCAGGCTAGAGGAAAGGGAATATGAGTCACCTTATCCTGTGAAAAGGACTAAAAATAACCGAACCAGACTAGTTAAAGTAAAGTTGATAACCAATACCCCGATAGTAACTTTAGCTGAAAGTTCCACTATGTTTTGGGTAGGTTATGATGGTGATTATATTACGGCGTTCTCAAATGGTGAACACTTCTCTACAATAGACTCTCTTCAAAAAATAATACTAGATAAGGTCGAGCTAATAACTGTTGATTATGAGTGGGAGTAGTGT
>NZ_JAZVJO010000316.1:0-3008 GCF_059453735.1 Peribacillus sp.
TTCATTTACGATTGAATTGGGACTCAGTGCAGTCATTCCCTCTCCGACAAGGGAAGGAGTATTCCGCATCGTTCTAATGACCTTTATCTTCCTGCCAAACGATGTTTCAACTTGCTTGATACTGATGCCAGCAGCAATCGCAATGATGATTACTTCTGTTTTTACCGTATTTTTTATCTGCTCGATTACAGCAGGATAGAGCGAAGGGTGGACCGCTAAGAAAAGATAATCGGCAAAACTTGCTACTTCCTGATTGTCTAGCGATCCTAAAATATGATATTTATCAATTAAGTTCGTAAGTGAGCCTGCTGTAGCCGTACTTGCTTTGATTTGCTCGGGCAAGACAATTCCTTTGCCAATCATTCCTTCAATCATAGCCTGAGCCATTCTTCCTCCACCAATGAATCCAATATTCTTTTCCATTTAGTTCACTTCCCATATGTTCTTGACGTCTTTGTTATTATATATAAAAGTCAGGTAAAAACCGAATATATAATCAGCACAACAGGCCTGTTTTCAATCTAGTATTTTTGCATTATTCCCGTCTCACATGTGCTTATTCCCGTCTGCGTTCATTTTCTAGCCTAGGCATTCCCTAATGGGTATGAAGTATGAGCATTGCCCTCACAGAGACAGCACTTTTGATGTGTCACTTTACACGTTTCCTTCATTTCGATGTTTTTAACCACTGCGCTTGGGGAATTTTAAGAGAAGAACAGTCAAGAGGAGGAAACATCGTGATAAACGATTTACCAGCACCATTGCCTGAGGAGTTCTTTAAACTGCCTACGCTCGAACTAGCGCAGGAGTTACTCGGCTGTCTGTTGATTAAGACTACGCCAGAAGGCACTGCATCCGGATATATTGTTGAAACGGAAGCTTATAAGGGACCCTTAGACCGGGCGGCCCATAGCTTCGGGAACCGGAGGACTAAGCGGACAGAAATTATGTTTGGAAAAGCAGGTCTCATTTATACGTATAAAATGCACACTCATACACTGGTAAATGTCGTAAGCAGTGTGGAGGATGTTCCGGAGGCGATTTTAATACGTGCTGTCGAGCCATTCAGTGGGATTCCGCTTATGCATGAACGACGCGGATTACCCGATTTAGTCAAGCTAACAAGCGGACCAGGTAAATTAACTAAGGCACTTGGGATTACAATGGATGACTATGGTGGATCTTTTACAGAACCACCACTCTATATTGCTCCAGGCAACAAACCAGAATCTATTCAATGCGGGCCGCGGATAGGTATTGGTAATTCAGGAGAAGCCGTTGCTTACCCATGGCGATATTGGGTTACAGACAATCCATTTGTTTCGCGTTGACTATTTTTATAAAGAATTAAGTATTTCCTTTCCATCATTCCTTGCGTTGTTTACAAAAGAACTTATTGGATAGGCATTCATGAGCGCTGCTTCATACGGTACCATTAAACTTTTTAACTCAGCTGTTTCTGTAACGTCTTCGTCAAGCCAAATTTTCTCGTTTTCCTTGGTTAAAATGACGGGCATGCGATCATGAATCCCTTCCATTAGTTCATTTGCCTCTGTGGTAATAATGGTACACGTCCGAATAATGTCCGATCCTTTCCCCCACTCATCATATAAGCCTGCAAAAGCAAATGGCTCTTTATTCCTCAAATGAATATGATACGGCTGCTTTTGCTTATTTTCTTTTTTCCATTCATAAAATCCATCAGCGGCAATTAAGCAGCGCTTCCGCTTCAATAACCCCTTAAAAGTAGGCTTAATCTCAATGGTTTCCGCTCGTGCATTAATCATTTTATAGCCTATTTTAGGATCCTTAGCCCAGTTCGGGATTAACCCCCACCGAAGTACGGCCAACTTACGTTTATTTTCTTCCGATATTACCACAGTTATATTTTGACTAGGAGCAATATTATAACGTGGTTCCTCCAATAGTCCTTCCTGCTCCATTGCTTGAAAACGTTCAGCAATTGCCTGCAGTTCGGAAAATAAATTATATCTTCCACACATACCCATAACCTCCTTCTTTTCTTTCACCCTGCCATAACCTGTTACACACTAACTTTGAATGAAAGCAGCTTCATCTCTTCATGAAAACCCGATTTTTTATAAAGATTGATCGCCTCAGCATTTTTTTCATTAACACATAAAGAAACCTCGGTTACATTCATGTTTTCATACAAATAAGTCAGGCCTGCCTGTACGAGTTTTTTTCCTAGGCCTTTTTTTCGATGCTCCTTTGCCACGGCAATAAACTCAAGGTTTCCTGCCTGAAACACACTATCTCCCTCAAGGTATACATAGCCCTGAATAGACTGATCACCATCTGGGATAATTAACAGCCGCTTCTCTTCACTTAAATTGCCAATCATATCCGCACCCGTAAGATAGGTTCCCGGAAACTTGTCGTGCAGTTTAATTACTTCTTCGTAAAATGGAGGCGATATTTCTTCAAGAATCTTTCCACACGTTACTTCTGTTTTGCTGACTAAGATTTGATGCTTGCCTGTTTCCTTCGCTTTAAGGGATTCCATCCACCTAAGACCCTTTTTATTCTCTTCATGATAAAAAGCAAAGTATGTACTTATTTTTTTACTTTCCTTTTTTTTCATAAATTCATTCCAAAGCATACTCGTCTGTTCACTCCAGTGATCTGAGTTTAAAATGAATGGACCCCAGATTTCTGCCGATTGATTTTTACTATCGACATCAAAACCAAGTGCAGCGATTAGTTGATTGTTTTCGGACATAACGATAAAAGAATCCTCTAGCTCAAGATCAGAAAAGTCTTCCTCAAGTGTTTTTTGAATTTCTTTCCTATCCCTTCCACAATAGCCTGTATGGTTTTTCGAGTGACTATTTACGTCCGAAATAAAGGCAGACAACTCTTCAATATTCATTAATATACCCTCCCTGAACAAGTTTTTAAGTCAATCATAACAAAAAATAAGTACTTGATACCCAAATTTGTAAATTAATAGATACTAAATGGGTTCTTTTGCTATAATAAGAATA
>NZ_JAZVJO010000317.1:0-7101 GCF_059453735.1 Peribacillus sp.
CGAATTTGATTTAGAAGCGCGAGAATGGTTCAAGCAGCAATTAACATCCTTACAGCTTCCCTTTAAGGTGCACGCTGCCGCAAATATTTGGACCACCCTAGCAGCGAATTCATTATTAGCCCCGATTACAATCGGTTCTCATCTCGATACGGTTCCAAACGGCGGAAAATATGATGGCGCGCTCGGCGTTCTTATCGGGTTAGAAATTTTGACAACACTAATTGAATCGAACATAGAAACTACCCACCCTATCAGCTTGGTGTCCTTCACTGCTGAAGAGCCCAATCCCTTTAATCTCTCTACATTTGGCAGCCGAGTCGTAACCGGAAGACTCAAAAAACAAGATATTGAATATGTGCAAACCCCTTCTGGTCTTCCATTACGTACAGCACTTGCTTCAGCTGGAGGGTCTATTGAACAGATTGAAACGGCACAAGTTTCTCCTCAGGCTATCGCCGCTTTTCTTGAAGTGCATATCGAGCAAGGTAAACGACTGGTAAACAAGGGCATTCCAATTGGAATTGTTACGGCAATAACGGGAATATACCGGGAAGAAATCACCTTTATCGGAGAAGCCAACCATGCCGGAACGACGCTTATGACCGAAAGAATTGATGCACTAGTGGAAGCGTCAAAATTCGTCGTCGCCTTCGAAGAAATCCTTCGTCTTGACCCAGCAGAAGAAGTAGTTGGTACAATCGGTCAATTTGTTATTTCACCTGGGGCACCAAACATCATTCCAAATGAGGTGAAATTACTCATGGAAGTACGCGGTAATACGAAAGAAAGAATTCGTAAGACAGTTGCTCAACTAGATCAAACACTTCATAAATTATTTGAACATCAGCCCATTAACATCCATCGAAAAATTATTTTAGATCAAGCACCTGCCCAAATGGATCAAGACGTAATCAACACTTTCGTACAATCCGTTCCCCCAGATGAAACGTATCTGCTCTTAGGAAGCATGGCCGGACATGACACTGCTCACCTCTCCTCCATCACAAAAGCTGGGATGCTATTTGTGCCAAGTATTGACGGCAAAAGTCATTGTCCTGAAGAATATAGCACGATTGAAGACATTGAAAAAGTTGCGAATGTCTTACTCCAGGCTATTTTTAAACTAGATCAGGACCTATAAAAAAAGAAAGGGGTGCTCCCTATGCAAACCTTATATCTCGCTGACTATATATATCATAACGATGCATTTCAAAAAGAATTGGGCTTGCTTGTGACCGATGGCATGATTACAAAAGTGTCATCTAAAGAAGAACTTGTTTCCCTCTATCCCCAAGCTTCTATTGAAAATTGGACTGGAAAGGCGATTGTACCAGGCACCGTAAATGCACATAACCATTCCTTTCAGAGTCTTCTTCGCGGGATTGCCGTAGACAAACCTTTCTTAGAGTGGCGTGATCAAGCTCTATACAAATACACCCCCTTATTAGATGAGGAAGCGATTTACACGGGTGCTCTTTTTGCCTTTGGGGAAATGGTGAAATACGGAGTAACAACGGTTTGTGATTTCTTCTACGTGCATAACGGCGGGACAGCGAACGATGAAGCCGTTATTCGTGCCGCAAAAGATGTGGGGATTCGTTTCGTCATGGCACGTACGATGTATGACTGGGCTGGTGCCCCTCAAAGTTACATAGAAAGTATTGATGATGCGGTAGCCCGCACAAGAAAACTTGCCATCAAGTACCAAGGAGATTCTATGGTCGATATTCATCCTGCCCCGCATAGTCCTCACGCAGCCTCACCAGAAATGATCCAGGCTGGTCATACATTAGCAAAAGAACTCGGAACTCCCTTCCATATTCATGTTGCTGAAGAAATGTTCGAAGTCAATGAAATACTAGCAACCTATAAAAAGCGACCTGTACATTATCTTGATTCACTGGGTGTCCTGGATAGTAGTATGATTGCTATTCACTTAGTATGGATTGACGAATCAGAAGTCACCTTGCTTGGTCAACGTGGTTCGGGTCTCGCCTACTGTCCATCTAGTAATATGTTTTTATCGGACGGTGTTACCCCCATCCCCGCATTAGCTGGTGCAGGAGTTCCTATTGCCCTTGGCTCTGACGGTGCATGCAGTAATAACCGAATTAGTATTTTTGAAGAAATGCGGATGTGCTCTTTACTTCAAAAAGTAACCTCACTGGACGGTACATGCATCAATGCCAAACAAGTCTTCGACATGGGAACCAAAACAGGCGCTCATTTACTTCGTCTGAATACAGGTGAACTAAAAGAAGGATTAGCTGCAGATTTTGTCTCATTAAATCTAGATGATTTATCCCTTTCTCCAACCAATGAACTGTTTGCGAATCTCATCTATTCGATGCAGCCAAGTGCCATTTCTGAAGTCTTGGTAGACGGCAAGCTCATCTTGAAGAAATCACAACTGGTGAACATACCCGAAAAGAAAATAGTCACAAAGGTAAATAATTTATTTTCTAAATGGAAAAAGAATGATTTTTAACGCACTATAAAAGCCTCCCTATCATCTCGACAAGCTGATGGGCGGCTGCAGAAAGAAAACCCCCGTCACTCATTAAGACGGAGGTATGTATCAGAATTATTTAAAGGTCAACTCAGCGATTTGTGTACCTGTTGTTACTTCCGTTACCGCTGACGGGACGACTTCGGCAATTTTTTCATCAAAGTTAGGGAATACGAGGACAGTTATGACTTCTTTGCCTTTTTCTTTGATATAGGAGAGATCGAATGTCCCAATCGGGTCGTTTGCCTTTAGGACATCACCCGCTTTAACATTGATAGAGAAGCCTTCACCTTTTAATTCAACCGTATCAAGACCTAGATGTAATAGAGCTTCAAGTCCGTTCTCTGCTTCCATGCCAATCGCATGCTGCGTTGGGAATACTTGCGTTACCTTGCCGTTAATGGGCGAAACAATTTCTCCATTTACTGGATTAAAGGCGAACCCATCACCCATCATTTTCTGTGAGAAAACAGGGTCTGGTACATTTCCTAATGAAATGACTTCCCCATTTAATGGACTATGAACGGTTATTTTCTTTTCTTTTTTTGACTTTTTGAAAAACATGCTGTTGTCCTCCTCTATTCTCTATTTCCTTCTTGCAAAATCGACAAATCGGAATTTGTCCGGACGATGGCGTGATTCTGTATATTGAAACATGCTGGTATCGTCTAGGTATACGTAGTTTTTGACCACGACGATATTGTGGAATCCTTCAAGGTCCAAATAGCGCCGATCTTCATCCGTCGGTATTTCAATAGTAATTTCTTTTTTGGCGAACGAAATGGCTAGTCCCAGTTCCGCTTCAAAGTACTCGTATATGGAGTTTTCACAGATTTCCTTCGTCAGCACTGGCACATATTTGGCCGCCAGAATATCCTTATCGAGAATAATCCGCTCTCCTTCAATTTCACGTACCCTACTTACGGTCCAGACTAAATCTTCTTTTTCTAATTTCATTTTTTCTTTACTGTCACGAGAAGGTTGTCCCTTTTCCAGTTCTACCACCCATGTATGGATGCGTTTGCCCATTTTAGACGAAAGTTCTTTGAAGCTGACAAGTCCGGAAATTGGGAAATCAAACTTAGTGACATCAAGCACAATCGAGCCCTTGCCTTGAACCTTATGAATAAAGCCATCTTCCGCAAGGATTTTCAGTGCTTTTCGAACCGTTTCTCTTGAAGCATCATACATGTCTGCTAATTCATTTTCTGAAGGCAGGAGTGACCCGGCAAGTAACTCACCGTTTTTAATTTGGATAGCAATGTCTTCAGAAATTTGTGTGAATTTATTTTTCACCAGTTATCACCAATTTCATCATATCATTTTTTGAAATGATAGACATAGGATTGATACGGTCCCACGTCGATTTTTTTGGTCAATTCAGGAACTTCCGCCACATTTGCAAGCAGCATTTCATGTTGATACTCACTGATCAGTTCTTCTGAAATGACTAGCTCTGCCATTTCACTATAAAAATTATTGATGACAAGCAGCACTTCATTTTCTAAGACTCGTTCATAAACAAAAAGGTGTGGGTGGTTTTCTTCAAGCAAACGATACGCTCCGTCGGTGATAATAGCGTATTCTTTGCGCATCATAATCAATTTTTGATAATGATAAAAGATCGATTCTTCATCATTCAACGCTGATTCAGCATTTATTTCTGGATAATTAGCTGCAACGGGAATCCACGGGGTCCCACAAGTAAAGCCTGCTTGGGAATCATGGTTCCACTGAACAGGTGTTCTTGAATTATCCCGTGATTTTTCTTGAAGAATCGGGATGATTTCTTCCTCTGTCTTTCCTGCCTCTTTCATCATTCGGTATTGATTCATGGTTTCTACGTCACGATACTGATTCATGCTCGTAAACTTAGGATTGGTCATCCCAAACTCTTCTCCTTGATAAATATAAGGTGTCCCCTGCATCATATGAATCGTTGTGGCTAGCATTTTTGCCGATTGTTTGTGATAGATGCCGTCATCGCCATAGCGGGAAACGATACGCGGCTGATCATGGTTGCACCAGAAAAGCGCATTCCAGCCTCCGCCGTGCTGCATCTCTGTCTGCCAAGTAGATAGAATCCTTTTCAGTGCTAAAAAGTCCATCTCACCTACTGCCCACTTTTCACCGTTCGGGTAATCGACCTTTAAATGGTGAAAGTTAAAGGTCATGCTTAATTCGGCTCTAGCGGGATTGGAATACTGAATACAGTCCTCTATGGTCGTTGAAGACATTTCGCCGACTGTTAGTGCCTCATAATGAGACAAAACTTCTCTATTCATTTCCTGCAGGTATTCATGAACGCGAGGACCGTCCGTATAAAATTTTCGGCCATCCCCTGGAAGCATGGAGCCATCATCATCGGCATAGCGTTGATCCTTCGAAATCAAATTAATGACGTCCAGTCTGAAGCCATCGATGCCTTTTTTAAACCAAAAATGCATCATTTCGTAAATGTCCTGGCGCAGCTTCGGATTTTCCCAATTCAAATCGGCCTGTGTTTCGTCGAATAGATGAAGATAATATTGGCCGGTCTGTTTATCAAGCTTCCAGGCTGAACCGCCAAATTTGGAGAGCCAATTATTCGGTTCGTCTTTCCAAATATAATAATCACGATAGGGATTCTCTGTAGAAGCTGCGGCTTTCTTAAACCATTCGTGTTCCGTAGAGGTGTGGTTAACCACTAGATCCATAATGATTTTAATGCCTTTTGCATGGGCTTCTGTCAGGAGCTGCTGAAAGTCTTCCATGCTCCCGTATTCTTCATGTATCGAATAATAGTCACTAATGTCATAGCCATTATCACGCTGCGGCGATTGATAGACAGGTGTGAGCCAAATCACATCAACACCGAGTTTTGTAAGGTAATCAAGTTTTTGAATGATTCCTTGTAAATCTCCTATACCGTTTCCAGTACTATCGTTAAAACTCTTTGGATAGATTTGATAAACAACAGATTTTTTCCACCAAGGTTGCTGCATGAATGGATACCTGCCTCTCTAAGAAGTAGAGAGAAAGGGTTGCCCCTTTCTCTTCGTTTAAGCGGCTTCTGTTTTTGATTTTTTGAATGACATTTTGCCGATTTTAGTTTTGGCAAAGACGATAGTTAGAATGAACGGGATGATAATGGCTACCACCATCGCTAATGCGAAAACTAATAAGTATTCTGATTGAATCGAAAGAATCCCTGGTATCCCGCCGACACCAATTGAGTTCGCCATGACTCCGCTTCCTACTGAAATGACGGCTGCTACTAATGAGCCAATCATCGCTGCTAAGAACGGATAGCCGTATTTTAAATTAATCCCAAACATAGCGGGTTCGGTTACCCCTAGGTAGCAAGAAATCGCAGCTGGAATCGAAACCTGTTTTTCTTCTTCATCTTTACGATTAATATAAATCATCGCCATAACAGCAGAGCCTTGAGCAATATTGGATAAAGCAATCATTGGCCAAAGATTGGTGCCGCCGAATTCACTCATCAGCTGTAAGTCGATCGCATTGGTCATATGATGTAAGCCGGTAATAACGAGCGGCGCATAAACAAATCCGAAAATAGCAGCAAACAGCCAACCAAATGCTGAGGTTAATCCTGAATAAACGATGTCAGACACCCAAGAACCTGCCAACCAGCCAATTGGCCCTAGAACAACGTGGGCAAGTAAAACGGTTGGAACTAAGGAAAGAAATGGGACCACAATCATCGAAATCGAATTCGGGATAACTTTACGTAATTTTAATTCTAGGAAGGAAAAAACGAGACCAGCAAGAATCGCGGGAATGACTTGCGCTTGGTAGCCGATCATATCCACTGTCGCAAACCCGAAGTCCCAGAAAGGAATTTCTGCGGCCTCTGCCACGGAATAAGCATTTAACAGCTGCGGAGAGACAAGGGTAATCCCGAGAATAATCCCAAGAATTTGTGAGGCCCCCATCTTTCTCGCAACCGCCCAAGTAATACCAACCGGAAGGAAATGGAAAATGGCTTCACCAATTAACCAAAGAAACCCATGGACTCCAGACCAGAATTGAGAGACATCAACGAGAGTTTTCGTTCCATCCTCTAAAAGCTTTATGTCGCCGATTACATTTCTAAATCCGAGAATTAATCCCCCAACGACAAGTGCGGGAATGAGCGGCGTAAAGATATCTGCTAAATGGGCAATAATTCTTTGTAAGAGATTCATATTTTGCTTAGCAGCGATTTTAGCGTCTTCTTTGGATGTATCACTTACGCCTGCCATTTTAATAAACTCATTATAAAAGGACGATACTTCATTGCCAATGATGACCTGAAACTGTCCCCCTTGTGTAAACGTTCCTTTAACTAGCTTGATTTTTTCAATTTGTTCGACATCTGCTTTCGCTGGATCATTTAAGACAAAACGCATTCTCGTCGCACAATGTGTGACAACGGAAATGTTTTCACTTCCGCCAATTGCTTCTAGGAGTTCTTTTGCTGGTTCTTGATACTTGGTCATGCTTTTCCCCCCTTATCGTTTATCTTGGCTTACCGATGTTACGCAACTTGTATATACAAATAATGATTACGTTTTCATTTTATCTTGTATATACATCTTAGTCAACAT
>NZ_JAZVJO010000318.1:0-1562 GCF_059453735.1 Peribacillus sp.
GCATACAAGCGTAACAATCTCTCTTTCTATCTTCTCTCGGATAAATCGTCCCTCTTCTACGTGCTCCAGATTAATCTTAGAAACTACTGCCCCACTCTGCGCAATAATATCTAACAGCTCTTCTTGTGCTAGCTTCATAAACGCCTCACGGATTGGTGTCCTGCTTACATTTAATTCATCCGCCATTTCCTTTTCAGAGATTTTAGTCCCAGGCTCAAGTTCTAACCTTAGTATTTTCTTTTTTAGTATGTTATAGGAGTAATCCCTTGTTGAACCACGAACATTCTGACGGGTTGTCACTCGTTTCCCTCCTCATCTATCACTTTTTTTATATAATTTGGAAGGGCTGATCTTCAGAAATTGAATAAACCGGAATATGAGGGAAGATTTCTTTGATCAAATCAGCTAAATACCTCATGCCTGGTTTCTCACTTGCAGCATGACCTAAAAGGATGAACGCCTTGTCTCTGCCTTGATAGACTGCGTCACGAATAAATTCTGGCGTTTCCCATTCTGGACCCTCCCCAGCAAGAATCACATCCATATTATCTTCCATGAATAAAGGAATTGCTGCTTCGCCCCCTCCCCTGTATCCTACCAAAACACCTACGCGGCAACAGGTCATCGAAAGATTCCCTACCACACGGACAAAGGGGATATTTAACTTGGTCTTTATATACTCACTTAAATCACGAACTGTGAGAGGCTGAATGGCAAAGATAGCTGAAGTTGGATGGTTTTCAATCAAATAAGGCTCCCACTCTAAGTCTTGAATTAATCCGGTCATAATCCCGTCAGGCTGATATCGATGCCAATAATCATGGAATCGATAGATCGCCAGTCCAGCCTCATCAATTAGTCTGCACTTTTCTTGATAAACAGGATTATTCTCCAGAAACTCCGTCTTGTTTTGGTGGCTATAAAAGGTTCCCTCATGACTAATTACCAGATTAGCTCCTAGCTCTTTTGCTCGCTGCAGCACATAATGAGAAGCCATAAATGTGACCACAATTCCCTGTACCTCCTGGTCTGAACGTACATCTGGCGTTATTTGGTCAACCGTATCATCAAGCTTTTTCACTGGTTGTGTTAATGCATCCACTACATCCTGAATGGTTAGCATGTTATCCTCCTATTTACTTTTCGAAAATAACTACATCTTTTGAAGCCACTTTTATTTGATCTCCTGCTTGATAATTCTTCTTAGTTAGGAGGGAATAATAGTCCTCACCTATCACAATTTCTGTTGCTGCTTCTTGATGATTCATCACAAATACATACGTTTTATCGCCTTTATATCGTTCCGTGATTTCCACACCATCTTCAGCTTCTATCGGACAAAGCACCTGATGTTTATCAAGAATTTTCTTAAACAATTTTTCTAAAAAAGGAAGTTCAGGCTGGCTGCCGAGATACCAGGCATCGCCTTTTCCAAAGGTGTTTTTGGTAATAACCGGGCTCTGTGCATAAAACTCTTTTCCGTAAACCGCCACTGTCTCTGCACCTTCCAGTTGAATTAAAACAAAGATCAGCCGGCAATCATAGGTCCCTTTAAGGTCCCC
>NZ_JAZVJO010000319.1:0-7764 GCF_059453735.1 Peribacillus sp.
TGGCTACGATCCGACTTTCAAGAGATTGCGGTGTTAAAAGAACGCATTCAAAAACGTAATGAGATTCTTAAAGAACGTGCAATTGCTTTCCAAGAAAGCGGTGGAGATGTCAATTACTTGGAAGTATTGTTAGGTTCATCGGATTTTGGCGATTTAATCAGCCGTGTTGGCGCAGTTGCAACAATGGTAGATGCTGATAGAACAATTCTAAAAGAGCATGAGGCTGATAAAAAAGAAGTAGAAGAAAAACAAGCAGCGGTTGAAAACAAATTAGCTGAGTTAACAAACATGAAAATTGAGTTAGAAGGAATGCTTGCTCAAATAGAAGACCAAAAAGAACAGAGTGTTGAAATGAGTAAAAATCTTGCAGCTAAAGAAACCGCAGCTGCAGTAATTATTACCGATTTAAAAGAAAAGGATGCAGATCTTGCTTCTCAAGTTACTGCCATTCAGCAAACGATGGTAAAAGAAAAAGTGCGTATAGCTGAAGCAGAAGCTGCTAAACAACGTGCAGCTGAAAAAGCAGAAACAGAACAAATTGCCACTCAAAATCAAAAACAATCAGCAGGTTCAACGAAAGCTACTGCATCTGCAAAAGCAGAATCAACTAGTAAATCAACAGAAAAAGCAGTGAGTAAAAAATCATCAACTACAGAGAAGACAGGAACTCCATCAGCACCAACTGTAGCACCTGTGCGGAACTTAAGTGCAGCAGTTACTGCAGGTAATAAGTATATCGGCAATTCTGTTTATGTATTTGGCGGTGGACGCACACAATCAGATATCAATAATGGACGCTTTGATTGTTCTGCATTCGTACGCTGGGCTTATTCACAAGCTGGAATTAACGTAGGTTCTATGGGTGCAATCAGTACAGATACATTAAAAGGTTACGGTACAAGAATCTCTGAGAGTCAAATGCAGCCTGGAGACATGGTGTTCTTTAATACCTACAAAACAGACGGCCACGTAGGAATCTATGTAGGCGGCGGTAAATTCATCGGTTCTCAAAGCTCAACTGGTGTTGCCATTGCCAGCATGACAAACGGCGGATACTGGGATCTTAAATTTACTGGACACGTTAGACGCTTATAATATAAAAAGACAGGCTATAAGAGCGAGGGTGCTCTTATAGCCTGTCTTTTTTGATGTTTCCCCTCCATATACACTACCTACGCCGTTACTCCATCAATAAAGTGTTTAATCATAAGGGCAGCGGCACCAAGAGCAGCCGCGTTATGCTTTAGGGCGGATACTACGAGTATATCAACATTAGGACTATGTGCTTGACCTGGAACTAATGTATGTTTAATGGAATTAAGGACTTGTGGGAAGGCTTCGATGATGCGGTTTCGCAAAATAATAACTTCTGGATCGAAGGTGTTGATGATGTTTTTTAATCCAATCCCAAGATAAAAGCCGAAAGTATCAAGCGCTTGCAGGACTTGTGGGTCATTTTGCTTTGCTCGGTACAGAATATCCTGCCAATTAACCGATTGATTGTTGGTCTTTAAAGACTGGTGTAATGCTTTTTCAGAGGCGTAGAGTTCCCAACAACCGCGGTTTCCGCACGTACAGCGAGGTCCGTTGAAATCAATCACTGCATGCCCCATCTCACCAAATAATCCGTTCTTACCTTTTAGCAGTTCGTTATTTTGGATTACGCCAGCTCCAATTCCAGCGTTTATGCTGACATAAACGATATTACGAAATTGTTTAGCGGCTCCATATTCTTTTTCCCCATAAGCTCCTGCATTGGCTTCATTTTCTACAAATACTGGGACTTGAAACGTTTGTTCAAGGATTTGTTTAAAAGGGATTTCACTCCAACTCGAATTAGGTGTGAAGGTTAGTTCTTGGTCATTATTTACGAGACCAGGAACACCTAAACAAATGCCAATTAAGCCATATGGCGAATCAGGAATGATTGAAATTTGTTTTTCAAGAAGTTCCATCATTAGTTTCTGAAGATCGTCGGGTGAGGCTGAATCTATTTTTTGATGCGACTCAGAGACAATGGTTCCTTCTAAATCGGTTAATACGATAGTGAGATAATCAACACCAAGATCTATTCCTATCGTAAAACCTGCATTCTTATTAAAGACGAGCATAACTGGACGACGTCCCCCACTGGAAAGACCCTGACCAATTTCAAATATTAAGTTATCATCAAGTAAATCTGCTACTTGTGAAGATACTGTGGTTTTATTCAGCCCAGTGATTTCAGACAGCTTGGCTCGAGAGACAGGCGAAGTATGAATGATTTCTCGTAAAACGAGCTTTTTATTCATTTTTTTTACAAGTGCTTGGTCCGCACTAATCATTGAACATTCACCCACTTTATATATTGACTAAATTAAGTATACGCAATAAAACACGAATTCTCCCTAATTGATTATAACTTATCAAATATTTCTAAAAAAGTATTGTGTTTTTTAAATATTTGGCTTATTATTTGAACATAAGTTAGTTTAACCAAACAACTAAGTAATTGGTTTGTTTTTTTTGATGCTTGATGACAGCGTTTACAATTTGGAGGGAACATGGATGAAATATCTGTATACAGTCATAGTGGCAGCAGTCATGCTTTTTGCTTTTACTGCAAATGGTCAGGATACTTCCAAGGAGAAGAAAAAAGAAAATGAGGAAATTATCATTGGGTTATCCATTGATGATTTACGTCTTGAAAGATGGCAAAAGGACAGAGATTTATTTGTCGCACAGGCTAAAAAACTAGGTGCTAAGGTTATTGTTCAATCAGCAAACGGTGAGGATGCTAAGCAAATGTCACAAACTGAGAATTTGTTGTCACAGGGTGTTGATATTCTGGTTATTATTCCACATAGTTCTGATGCGATGGCATCTGCGGTAGATTCTGCTAATAAACAGGGAGTACCCGTTATCGCGTACGATCGGATCATCACAAACTCAAATGTAAATGCTTACATATCATTCGATAATATCAGAGTAGGTGAAATGCAGGCTGAGTATCTTGTGAATAAGGTACCTCAAGGAAATTATTTCTTGATTGGCGGATCACCGACTGATAATAATGCGAAATTATTCCGCAAAGGTCAAATGAATATCTTACAACCACTGATTGATAAGGGTGACATTAAGGTTGTAGGTGATCAATGGGCCAAGGATTGGCAGGCTAATGAAGCCATGTCGATTATGGAAAATGGTTTGACGAGTACGAAGAATAAGGTAGATGCAGTCGTGGCTTCAAATGATAGTACAGCAGGCGGTGCCATTCAGGCTCTTGCTTCACAAGGAATGGACGGCGACGTAGTTGTTTCTGGTCAAGACGCAGATTTAGCCGGCTTGCAGCGGATCGCAGAAGGCAAGCAGGCAATGACTGTGTATAAACCAGTTAAAACACTTGCAACTGAAGCAGCGAAGTTGGCTGACAGATTGGCCAGAGGCAAAGACATAGAAGCTAATGGAAAAACAAATAACGGAAAGATTGATGTTCCATCTATTTTACTTGATCCAATCTCAGTCGACCAAACGAATATCAAAGAGACAGTCGTAAAGGATGGATTCCAAGAAGAAGCGAAAATTTATAAAAATAGTAAATAACCATCATTTTACTAAGGAAGGGGGTTAAGAGAATGGTTGATTATATTCTGAAGATGGAAGGAATCGTAAAAGAATTTCCTGGTGTAAAGGCCCTAGATGGCGTTAGTTTTTCAGTAAAACGCGGTGAAATCCATGCATTATGCGGTGAAAATGGTGCAGGGAAATCTACACTTATGAAAATTCTCAGCGGAATCTATCCTGAAGGTACTTATACTGGAGATATTATGATTGACGGAAAGAAAATCAGCTTTCAAAAAATCAAGGATTCTGAACAAACAGGTATTTCAGTTATTTATCAAGAACTGGCATTGGTGCCGGAGCTGTCGATTGCAGAAAATATTTATCTGGGAAATGAATTTTTAAGCAAAGGACTAATCGATTGGGATCGAACGCTAATTGAAGCAGCAAAGTGGCTGGAACAGGTCGGGTTAGATGTGAATCCTAATGAAAAAGTGAAAAATTTAGGCGTTGGTCAGCAGCAGCTTGTAGAGATTGCAAAGGCACTTTCAAAAGAGAATAAAATGATTATTCTGGATGAACCGACAGCTGCACTAACTGAAACAGAAGTTGAGACCTTAATTACACTGTTAGAAAACTTGCGAAATAAAGGGGTAACATGTATTTATATTTCACATAAGCTCAATGAAGTGATGCGCCTTTGTGATTCTGTCACCATTTTACGTGATGGGAAAACGATTGTAACGAAGGACATTCACGAGCTTAATGAAGATAAGATTATCTCTTATATGGTTGGTCGAGAGCTTACTCAGCTTTACCCAATGGATAAACGTGTAATAGGGAAACCAATGCTTGAGGTAAAGAATTATTCGGTGATTGGTACAGAAGGGAAGCAAGTTATCCAGAATGTAAGCTTTACTGTTCATCAAGGAGAAATACTTGGGATATCAGGCTTAATGGGGTCGGGAAGAACAGAACTGTTCACCAGCATATTTGGCGCGTATGAAGGAACTGCAGAAGGTGAAGTTAAAATCGATGGACATAGAGTCACGATCGGCGATACAGCGGCAGCAGTTAAACATGGACTTGCATACGTTCCAGAGGATCGAAAAAAGACGGGACTTGTACTAGGTGCAAGCATTAAAGAAAATACGATTATAGCTTCTATAGATACAATTTGTAAGAATGGTATTGTTGATGAATCAAAAGGAATATCGGCAGCAGAAAAGTATATGAAGATGCTTAGGACGAAGGCAAATTCTATCCATACGATTGTTGGAACTTTAAGCGGAGGAAATCAGCAGAAAGTAGTGCTTGGTAAATGGATGATGACCGCTCCTAAAGTTCTCATTCTAGATGAACCGACGCGAGGTATCGATATTGGTGCTAAATCTGAAATCTATAACATTATGAATCAATTAGCAAAAGAAGGGTTAGCGATTATCATGATCTCTTCCGAACTTCCAGAGGTATTAGGTATGTCAGACAGAGTTCTGGTCATGTCTGAAGGAACAGCTCCAAAAATATTAACAAAGGACGAAGCAGATCAACCGACGATTATGAAATGGGCAACTAGGGGGAAAGAACATGTCAATGCCTGAAGCTGGCAACTCAAAATTAGTAAACAAGCCTAGCATGAAAGACAAACTACAATTTACGTTTAACCTGCGTCAATATGCGTTACTAATTGCTGCTGTATTAATTACAATGATCTTCACAATAGGGACAGATGGAGCGTTTCTATCATCACGAAACATCTCAAACTTATTTACACAAATGTCCGTCACAGCTATTCTTGCTATCGGAATGACACTGGTGATTGTTTCAGGCCATATTGATTTATCAGTGGGTTCTCTTGTGGGGCTGACAGGTGGAATAGCAGCTATTCTTCACGTCTGGTTTGGCTGGGGAACAGTCCCAACAATTGGAGCAGCATTGGTCATTGGGGTCATTGGTGGTGCTATCCAAGGCTGGTGGGTTGCATATAAAAAATTGCCGGCTTTCATTGTTACACTTGGTGGAATGATGGTTTTCCGAGGGATTCTGATTGGTGTCAGTAAAGGGGAAACAGTCGCTCCGCTTAACAATAGCTTTAAGGTAATTGGTCAAGGTCACATCCCTTATTTGACAGGATTTATCATTAGCGCGGTTATTGTTGTTATCGCGATTTATATGACATTCAGTAATCGAAAGAGAAAAGAAAAGATGGGGATTACGCTTCCGAGTGAAACAATTGACTATGGAAAAACAACCGGTTTCGCAGTCATTTTCATGTTGTTTGTCTATATCATGAACCGCTATTTAGGTATACCCGTACCATTTATGATGGTACTGGTGACAGCAGCGATTTTCATGTTTATTGCTGGAAAAACAAAGTTTGGCCGTTACGTATATGTAATTGGCGGAAATGAGGAAGCAGCCCGCTATTCAGGGATTAATATAAAGCGCAACGTATTGTACGTATTCACACTAATGGGGCTGCTTTCAGGAGTTGCTGGGGTTTTGCTAACCAGCCGTTTAAATGCTGCTACAACAGGTGCAGGAAATATGTTTGAAATGGACGCAATTGCGTCAGTTGTAATTGGCGGAACAAGCTTAATGGGAGGGATTGGTACAATCCCAGGTTCGATCATTGGTGCCTTAATTATGTCGAGCATCGATAATGGAATGAGCATGATGAATATTGAACCATTTTGGCAGTATATCGTGAAAGGGTCCATTCTAGTACTAGCTGTATGGATGGATGTAGCCACAAAAAAGAAAAAATAATTTGAGGAGGAATTAACATGACAAAATATTTTAATGACATTCAACAAGTTAAATTCGAAGGAGGAGCTTCAAAAAATCCATTCGCCTTTAAATATTATAACCCCGAGGAAGTCGTCGGTGAGAAAACAATGAAAGAACATTTGCGTTTTTCTATGGCCTATTGGCATACATTCAATGCGGATGGATCTGATCCATTTGGTGCTGGTACGATGCTGCGTCCATGGGATAAATTTCAAGGAATGGACCAATCAAAAGCTCGTGCGGAAGCTGCGTTTGAACTATTCGGTAAGTTGGATATGCCATACTATGCATTTCATGATGTGGATATTGCGCCAGAAGGTGATACCTTACGTGAAAGTTTCCAGAATACAGATCAAATGGTTGCTGTACTAAAAGATTATATGAAAGCAAGTGGTGTGAAATTATTATGGAATACGGCCAATATGTTTACCAATCCTCGTTATGTACATGGTGCTGCAACATCAAGTAATGCTGATGTATTCGCTTATAGTGCGGCAAAAGTTAAAAAAGGACTTGAAGTTGCGAAGGAATTGGGTTCAGAAAACTACGTATTCTGGGGCGGTCGTGAAGGGTATGATTCGTTATTGAATACGGATATGGGTCTTGAACTAGATAACTTGGCACGTTTTATGCATCTTGCTGTAGATTATGCGAAAGAAATTGGCTATACTGGTCAATTCTTAATTGAACCGAAACCCAAGGAACCTACCAAGCATCAATATGATTTTGATGTTGCAACTGCCCTTCAGTTTTTACAAAAGTATGACTTAAGTGATCATTTCAAAATGAATATTGAAGCTAACCATGCGACACTTGCTGGGCATACATTCGAACACGAAATCAGAGTAGCTCGATTAAATGGTGCGTTAGGTTCGCTTGATGCGAACCAAGGTGACCCACTGCTTGGTTGGGATACAGATGAATTCCCAACTGATATTTATACCTCAACAATGGCGATGTATGAAGTACTTGAAAATGGCGGAATCGGTTCTGGCGGATTGAACTTCGATGCGAAGACACGCAGATCTTCAATTGATCCTGAGGATTTGGTGTACGCTCATATTGCAGGCATGGATAGTTTTGCAAGAGGATTAAAAGCAGCTCATAACCTGCGTACGGATCGTGTTTTCGAAGATGCGATTGCCAAACGTTATAGCAGCTATACGGAAGGTATCGGTTTAGATATTGTTGAAGGAAGAGCGGATTTCAAAATGCTTGAAAAGTACGCGCTTGAACATGATCAAATCAAGAATCAATCGGGTCGTATAGAATTGCTTCGTTCGAAGATTAACCAGTACATTTTTGAAGCATAAAAGTATCAGCTTATATAATATAGAAGGAAAGGGTAGAATTATTCATTATTCTGCCCTTTTTTTAACAAAGGAGAAGAGTAGATGAAATATGTAATTGGTATTGACTTGGGGACAAGTTCAG
>NZ_JAZVJO010000320.1:0-4266 GCF_059453735.1 Peribacillus sp.
TGTTTTATTCCTTCCATCATGATGGTAAGAAGGTCGTTTTAATAACCGATACCGGTTACGTAAGCGATCGAGTTAAAGGGATTATTTCAAATGCTGAAGCATATATTTTTGAAAGTAATCATGATGTTTCTATGCTAAGAATGGGACGTTATCCTTGGAATATTAAGCGTCGTATTTTAAGTGATGTAGGTCATGTATCAAATGAAGATGCAGCTCTTGCAATGAGCGAGGTTGCAGGGGATCGGACTAAATCTATCTATCTGGCACATCTTAGTCTGGATAATAACATGAAAGACCTGGCCAGGATGTCTGTGGAGCAAACATTGAAAACACAAGGGATTATCGTTGGCGAACAGTTTTCAATTTACGATACGGATCCAAAAAAAGCAACAGAACTAGTAAGTGTGTAAGGAATAGATAGGGACTGAAGGGAAATCATCCTTCAGTCCTTTTTTGTGGAAATTTTAGAGTGTTTTTTATTAAGCTATTTCTTGCATTGAGAGTATAATAATGGGTATAACATAGAATGAATAGTTATTATATGTATATGAAACAAAAGAAAGGATGAGTAAACCTTGGGATACTTTGATGAACAGGAGAGCAATCAAAAACCACGAAAAAGCGGAAGTAAAATCGGCTATTTCTTGGCGGCATTAGCGGGAGTGTTAATTGGTGCGCTGCTCGTATTAACCGTGGTAAACAATAATGATAATGGAATAGAGTCTGAAAATAATAGCAGCCAATCAAAAGACGGTGAAAAATCGGCTGAACATGTTCAAGATATTTCAATTGACGTTACATCGGCCGTCATTGAAGCTGGAGACAAGGCTAGTGATGCTGTTGTAGGCATTACAAATATTCAGCAAACAAACTTCTGGGGACAGCAAGGAGAAGCTGCAGAGGCTGGAACCGGATCTGGTGTGGTATATAAAAAAGAAGGAGACAAGGCATATATAGTGACGAATAACCACGTAATTGAAGGTGCTAATGAACTGGAGGTTACACTTGCAGATGGAACGAAGCTGCCAGCAAAATTGATGGGAAGCGATCCTTGGACAGATCTTGCCGTTGTTGAAGTAGCAGGAGCAAAAGTTAAAACAATTGCAGAGTTCGGGAAATCTACGGCACTGAAACCCGGTGAACCAGTCATCGCCATTGGAAACCCACTTGGTCTCCAATTCTCTGGTTCAATTACGCAGGGGATTATATCAGGATTGGAACGAACAATAGAAGTTGATATTAATGAGGACGGACAGGTAGACTGGAACGCAGAAGTCATACAGACAGATGCCGCGATCAATCCAGGGAACAGCGGTGGAGCACTAGTGAACATGAAGGGACAGGTAATTGGAATTAACTCAATGAAAATTGCAGAAAGCGCGGTTGAAGGCATTGGGCTTTCTATCCCAATTGACTCAGTTGTACCAATTATTAATGATATTGAAAAATATGGGGAGGTTAAACGTGCCTTTATGGGAGTAAGTTTGGCTTCTGTAGAAGAAATCTCCCAATACCACCAGAAAAACACACTAAAATTGCCTGAGGGCGTGAGTTCAGGTGTAGCGATTACAAGTGTACAGCCAAACTCACCAGCAGCCAAAGCTGGACTAAAAGAATTCGATGTAATTATCAAGATGGATCAGGAAGAAATCAAAGACGTAGTCGGTCTAAGAAAATATTTATATAACGATAAGAAAATAGGCGACAGTATTACGATTACCTATTACCGTGCCGGTAAAAAAGAGACAGCATCAGTAAAGCTTACTGAAGAACAATTATAAAATCAAAGGCAGGAAGAAATTATTCCTGCCTTTTTCTGTACTTGCGCTTTTTGAGTAATTTGATACGATGACAGATGAGAAAAAATTATCAGTCATCCACAAAATGAATGTATGCTTGAACCCGATTTGTGGATAAATAAATAAGGAATGAATGATCTATTGTGGATGAGCGATAAGAAAATAAGGAGGGGAAGTCAATGATTTATTGCTGCCAAGAACATGTGGAACTAGCGTTAGACATAGTGGTAGACGAACATGAAACCTATCCAGTTTTGAATAAAGTAACAGATGAAAAGTTATCAACAAACTGTGAATATTGTCCTAATCAAGCTGTATATATGGTAGGGAACTAATATTCGCATACAACATGTGGATAGTTTTTGTGGATATGTGGATAACTACTGTGGATAATCTGTTTGTAACTTGTTCGTAAACTGTTTGTAAAGTAGGGGAATCAATGAATATTACCATTATTACCGTTGGAAAATTAAAAGAAAAGTACTTAAAACAAGGAATTGAGGAGTATCTAAAGCGACTCTCTGCTTACGCAAAAATTGACATGATTGAACTGGCTGATGAAAAAGCGCCTGAAACACTCAGCGACATAGAAATGGAACAAATTAAAGAAAAAGAAGGACAACGTATTCTCACGAAGATCCACCCAGATGCCCATGTTATTGCTTTAGCTATTGAAGGCAAACTAAAGTCTTCGGAGGAACTTGCGGCAACCATCGACAAGCTCGCCACCTATGGTACAAGTAAAATTTGCTTTATTATCGGCGGTTCACTTGGCCTAAGTAAAGAGGTCATGAAGCGGGCAGATGAAGCGCTGTCGTTTTCCAGAATGACCTTTCCACATCAGTTAATGAGATTGATTCTGGTGGAACAGGTGTATCGTGCATACCGGATCAATCGGGGAGAACCGTATCATAAGTAAATGAGATTTTCCTCCTATGAATAGTTGTAAAAAAGATGAGACCTATCTAAACAGGATAAATCTCATCTATTTTTCTATAAAGGTTAAAAAGATCCAAACATTTCGTAGTAAAAAATGGATGAAGTTTTATAAGAACGAAATATCAAGTGATCATAAATTAAAAAAACTTTATCTATCTTAGATATAATAAATTGCAATCATTAAGGTTAATGCAAATAAAACAATGTTCATAGTGATCTCCCGATATTCCTTACGTATTACATGAAATAAGGCTCCAAGTAGTACGGTTGTGGCAAGTCCAAAAGCAGCAATCGGTGTTAATATAGGTACAATATTTAGCGCTTGTGGGAGGATAATGCCAAGGGCCCCTAATAATTCTGCTACCCCAATAAAGATGACCAACTGTTTTGGAACCTCATTTACCCATCCCCAGGATTTTCTGGCTTTTTCATATTGAATGGCTTTTAACCACCCTGAGTAGATAAATACCAGTGCAACTAGACATTGAATGATCGATATTAGTATATTCATTGAACAATACTAACCTCCTAAGTTCATATTTTATACCCTCTAAATGTATAATAGCTGAGAATAACCAAGTTAAGGAAGTAGGCACTTTATTTAAACATAGTAAATAAAAAGTAACCATACGCAATAAAAGGGAGATGGGCGTTTAAATGAAACAATATTGTAAATTTGAATCTGCACTAGAAATTTTAATTGGTAAATGGAAACCAGTCATTCTTCTTCAGCTTATTTCGAATGGAACAATGAGATTTGGTGAACTTCAAAAGGCAATACCAAACATAAATAAAAAGATGTTAACCCAACAATTACGAGAACTTGAGTATAACGATATTGTGCATCGCAAAGTTTATAATCAAATTCCACCAAAAGTTGAATATTCGATTTCAGAATATGGGAAAAGTTTAAGTACGGTATTACAGGCGATGAATGATTGGGGAGAGATACATATGGAGCACATGAATGTGCTGTACGGAGAAAAGGGTTAGTCCGAGAATGATTAACTAACCATTACTCTGGGCATGTAAACGTATTTTACAAGACTAAGAGAGATGATTCTTAGTTAGTTGATAATGATCGACCTAAGTTAAAAATGGATCGATAATAGCCAATAGTGAACCGATATTACAGCAGTTCGAACTGATTTTGGTCTGTATTCCTTACGAGTTAGAATTGATATCAGAATCTCATTTAGATACATCGCGGAGAGCCGTATCATAAGTAAGTGAGGATTTATTCATAAATATTGCAATATAATGTTTATCAAAAAAAATAAAAAGGGAAAGATTCTTTATAATAAAGTCTTTCCCTTTATTTCGTTATTATCTGACCATCAAACTTGATAATGTATATTTTGTTCCAAAATCACTTACTAAACCACTATCACGTAAGTTATTGATTGTAGACCTAATATTTTCTATATTAATTTGGAGATTTTCTTTAGCTATCTCATTAACAACATCTTCAATGGTAAATGTGTCTTTTTGCGATAAAATAATATTAGTTATTCTAAGATCGGGCCTT
>NZ_JAZVJO010000321.1:0-3887 GCF_059453735.1 Peribacillus sp.
CGAGTTTGTCTACAGTCTGACCCATCTTCCTTTGGAAGATCGCTTTTTATTATTGATTATTTTTGTTTAAGCACTTTTATATTTTTTATATAGTGACTGCTTATTAATCCATGTTTGAAGACGGACAAACAGCAGCATAAATACGACTGTAATTAAAATTCCTTTTACGATGTTGAATGGAAGAATGGCTGTTGTAATCATTTGTCTGGTTTCAGCACCTGACATGGCTGTTGCTCCCGCAAAAATGGTATAAGCAGGTAGAATAACATAATAATTTAGGATACTCATTAAAGCAGCCATTACGACTGTACCTGTAATCAGACCAAATGTCATTCCTTGTTTTGTCCTCTTAAGCAGTTCATAAACATAATAGGTTGGTAAGATAAACAGGATACCGGCAGCAAGATTAGCCAGATGGCCAACTGGTACACCCGTAGGACTTCCTGTCATAACAAAATCCAGCATATTTTTGATTGTTTCTACTAAGATACCTGCCAGCGGCCCAAAAATCAAGGCAGCAATGAGTGCAGGAATGTCACTAAAATCAATTTTTAGAAAAGGCGGCAATCCTGGAAATGGAAAATTCAACAGCATTAGCACATAGGCTATGCTCCCTAACATTGACAGGACAACTAATTTTTTTACACGCGTGTTGCTCATAATAGCTCTCTCTCCTTCTTTTTGTGTACTAATCTACCCCACGAAAAGAGGATCGGCACCAAATGCCATTTCACAAAAAACCCTTTGATCAATAAAATGATCAAAGGGAGAGTTAGCGGCATCAACAAATAAACGTCACAAATTATTACATTTGGCACGGCATTTGGAACCTCCATCTTCTCCCATCCAGACTATACTGTCGGCTTTGGAATCTCACCAAATCCTGCCTTGTAAGGCTCGCGGGCTTAGAAGGGATATTCCTTCATCACCGCCGGTGGGGAATTACACCCCGCCCCGAAGATAGACCTATTAAATTTTATTGCATAAAAAGAGTATATACGATATATGCATGTTTGGAAAGCTTTTTGGCTTTTTTTCTGAAAAGTTAGATTTTAATGATTTGTCCCCCCTTATTTCCCTTACCTCTCCTTAACGGTTTCCTAAAACACTATGCCGCTGTACTTCGCTAAAATATTTTTCCCCCATCCTTTTGTGAATAGAAAAACCCATCAGAATGCATGCTGACAACGTTTATTCACAAACATTTTCTATTTGGAAACGATTACATAAAGGGAGATCAAATTGACAGAAAGATAAAATGTCGAGTAAAATTAACTGAAAATTCTCGAGAAAAACTTGGTTAGGAAGGTGTTTCTACGTGTATCGAATATTAGTTGCAGATGCTATAAAACCAGAGGGATTGGGTCCCTTATTAGAGTCACCCCATGTTACCCTTATTCAAAAAACCATCCAAGAAGCAAAGGATGAGCTTAATGAAATGGACGCCATCCTTGTAAGAAGCGCGACCAAAGTAACGGAAGAATTAATGAGTCAAATGGCTAACTTAAAGATTATAGCCCGAGCCGGAGTAGGCGTTGACAATATCGATGTTCCTGCTGCTACCAAAAGAGGGATTGTCGTTGTTAATGCACCTGATGGCAATACAATTTCGACTGCTGAGCATACATTTGCAATGATGGCTTCCTTAATGCGTCATATCCCCCAAGCCTATTCTTCCTTAAAAAATGGAGAATGGAAACGTTCATCCTTTACAGGAACAGAACTTTACGGAAAAACGCTGGGAATTGTCGGTATGGGCCGTATCGGAACTGAAATTGCTAAGCGTGCAAAAGTATTTGGTATGGATGTTCATGTATTTGATCCCTTCTTAACAGCTGATCGTGCTAAAAAGATTTCTGTCACTTCCCTGCCGCTGTCTGAAGTCCTAACCAGCTCAGATATTATTACCGTACATACACCTCTAACTAATGAAACAAGAGGCTTATTGAATAAAGAAAACCTGCGGACTTGTAAAAAGGGTGTTTATTTATTAAATTGTGCGCGAGGCGGCATTATTAATGAAGATGATTTATATGAATTGATTGTCGAGGGCCATATTGCAGGAGCAGCTATAGATGTCTTTACAGAAGAACCTCCCCTTGGACATAAGCTTCTAGAATTAGATCAAGTAATCGCCACCCCTCATCTAGGTGCTTCAACAAAAGAAGCCCAGTTAAATGTGGCTACACAGGTTGCCCAAGAGGTGCTTGTATTCTTAGAAGGAAAACCAGTATCTAATTCAATTAATCTTCCAGCCATCTCTAAAGAGGTCTTTGAGAAGGTACAGCCATTTTATGAATTGATTAAACAAATGGGAGCGATTGTTTCACAATGTATGCAAGAGGGTGTTCAAGAAATATCTGTTTCGTATGCAGGAGAAGCCTTGGACTTCGATACATCGATTTTAACGAAGAGCCTTATATCAGGTTTCTTTAAATCTAGACTAGATGTACCCATTAATGAAGTAAACGCATTGTTGATCGCTAAGGAGCGCGGGGTATCTATTGGCGATAAAACCTCTCATGACACATTTGGTTATTCTAACTTAATCACGGTAACTGTAACTGGAGATAAACAGCAGCTTACTATCAGTGGTACCTTTATTCCTAATTATGGTGCTAGAATCGTCAACCTTAATGGATTTAAGATTGATTTCCACCCTGAAGGAAACCTGCTTTATATACAACACACCGATAAGCCTGGTGTAATCGGGCGCGTAGGAAAAATCCTTGGTGATAACGACGTCAATATCGCCACCATGCAGGTTGGACGTAAACAAGCCGGCGGCGAAGCAATCATGGTGCTTACCTTTGATAAACCACTACAGCCCAGCTTAAAAGATAAACTTAAAGAAAATACCGATATTACATCCATGTATAAAATAACAGTATAATCTCTGTATGAAGAAAAGACTGTCGTGTACTCAACGACAGTCTTAGTTTGTAGGCAAAAGAGGTACGGAAGTACGGAATGATTTCATTCCGTACTTCTTTTGGTATTTTGTACACATTTCATGGATGTTTTCCTGCTTATCGAGACAGCTCATGGCTTTTATAGTCGTACTGTTATATTATTTCGTAATGGACATAGTATCCGCTTTTCAGATCACTTATGTCCTCCTGAATTTGTTCTAGGGTAGTACGTGTAACATTCAATAGCTAGGTTTTACATCCAGATTAACTTTAGAAAGACGGTTGATGGGAGTGTTGGCGTGAAGACTCCTGCGGGAATAGCGGGACAGGAGAGACCCCGCAGGAGCGTAAGCGACGAGGGAGGCTCACCGCCCGCCCGCGGAAAGCTAAGCGCCTGGAACGGAAATTAACCGACTCATTTTAATAACTAAAAGAAAACTGTCGTGTACTCAACGACAGTCTTTTCTATTTAAGAGGATTCATTCCATCATTACTTTATATAATTGGGTGCTGCTGGAATGATAATCGGCTCTGACAAGTCCAGCTCTTGTACCTGACTTACGGAAGCATTAAACAATTGCACCTGTTCAAAGCCAAAATCTTTCGCAGTAAAAAGAATAGCCTCTATAGCTGTTCTTGTTTCTTCCGTATCTTCTATAATCGAATCAGTAGACAGGTCAATTTCAAGCGTGCTCTTATGCTCTCTAACATTGTCCCAGCCAATTGTTTGAGGTACGGAAGGGTAAATACCTTCAATACCCGGATCTTCCTTCAGTGACACTAATGCGTCGGTAATAGAATCATAGCTGATGTTTGATGGTGCAAGAAACCTCCGGCTGGTTTCATTATGCTGATACAAAAGAAAAGATTTTTTATCAAATTTACTAATCTCCAAGGTCTCTAACATGCCTGCATGAGAAAACGGTATCCCTGGCTGCCCATTTGTGGTAAAAACAACCTGTTCAATTTGGTTAT
>NZ_JAZVJO010000322.1:0-10246 GCF_059453735.1 Peribacillus sp.
CTTTTAAAAATAGGGTATCTTTCTCTTTTTCGTTTGGATTTGAAGGTTATTTTCTTTTGATGACTCATTCTGGGCAAGACATGCCTCAGCTTTGTTCCGGAATTGGACTTATAACTGGATCTACTGCTACCATTCTGCTCGAACTGAAGTTTATTCTTCCCTAACTGGTGATGATTCCGCCCTAACTCGGTTTCATTCTTCCTCAACTCATGTTGATTCTCCCCTTAGATGATTCTTGCTCTCTCATCGATTCGACTCGTTCAGTTTGTCTGGTTTGACTTTTAAAAATAGGGTATCTTTCTCTTTTTCGTTTGGATTTGAAGGTTATTTTCTTTTGATGACTCATTCTGGGCAAGACATGCTTCAGCTTTGTTCCAAAACTAGACTGCTAGCGGAATCTACTACTACCATTCTGCCCGAACTGGAGTTTATTCTTCCCTAACTGGTGTTGATTCTGCCCGAACTCGGTTCTATTCTTCCCTAACTCATGTTAATTCTCCCCTTAGATGATTCGGTTCGTTCAGTTTTTCTGGTTTGGCTTTTGATTAATGGTAAAATTAGTATTAGGAATGATTGGAGGGAATTATGAAGAAGTGGGAGAAAGTATTGATTAAGGATATGACTGAAGGCTTCAGACCTGGAGCGGAGTGGAAACCACGTCCAAAACGCCCTCGATTAAAGGTAGTTGCGGAAAAACCGAAGGATAAACAGACATAACAGGTCATAGCGACCTGTATTTTTTTCCTGTTCCTTTATTGTCTCTGCTCCTTCAACGTAAAAAAGGGAGTCTCCTCGGAGACTCCCTTTTTTTTAGGATTTGCTTACTAGTACTTTGTCGTCGTCTTGTTCTGTGTCTGGTTGGTCTGTTTCTTCTTCTTGATCCGAGGTATTTAGGTCCGTCGTTGGGATATGGTCAGGGTCGTCGTTTTCGTCCTCTTCAAGTGGTTCGTTGAGGATGTGGCTAAGAATTCGGCGATTGTTTTCCATGTCTTGATACGAGAAGATCAGTTTCTTTCTGGAAACGACGTCAGAGCGTTCACGGAAATTCTCTTTAACGACCTCTTCAAGCTTCATGAGCAAGTCTTGTTGCGTATAGACAATGTCACCTAGGAACGTTTCTTCTATCGGCCGTAAAATTCCATTGGCGAAGAATACGTCCTGGTCAAAGTGATAGTAGATTACGGGCTTGCCTAGAAGGGTGAAATCGAACGATACAGATGAATAATCTGTAATCATTAAGCTGTTTTCCTTCAAGAGGTCTTGTACCATTTTTGTCCCTAATTCAATTAAATGAATTCTTGGGTTATCAAATGATACATTTTCAATGATATATTGCTGCATCCGATAATGCGGATAGAAATTTAATTTCAAATCATTTTCTTCAAGAATTTGTTTCAATTCGTCGGATTGAAGGAACTTCATGTATTTCTCGAAATACAGTGATTCCATCAAACGATCTTCATTAATAATCCATTCACGCCATGTTGGGATTAATAAAATCTCCCGTTTAGGCTGATGATTTTCCTGAAGACGGTCAAAGCGTGACAGACCGGTTACGATAACATCTTCATTCGTATAGCCGAGTTTACGCTTAACCATCCGTTTTTCATGACCCGATGACACGATAAACAAATCGAAAGGATAACGGTAGTATTTCTTGTGATACTCGACATTTTTTCGGCCTAATACTCCATGCTGAAGGAAAACCTTCTGTGCATTGCGGTAATTTTTAATTTTAATTCCCTTGAATGGCAGAATATAATCAAGATCATGCGTACCAATTAATCTTGATGCACGCAAGCTCTTCTCGATATGCTCACGGCTGCCGATATACAACACATGTTCTGGATCATTCAGACGTTCGCTGTCGAGCGCGCCTTTTTCAATGACATAATAAATTTCTTTTTCAGGGAAATGTTCGCGCATATATTTAAAGAATTGATAGCCATTATCTTGAGCGGTATCCGGACGTTCCCCGACTAACCAAATGTCTTCATCCGTTTCTTTTTCAGCAAACTCTTGAATCTCTGCGTAAAGATCCTTTTCGTACATAAAGCTTTCAAGCTTTAGATTTCCTTTAGGTGTCGTCGTGATATGGTATTCAATGACATGATCGGCTTCCTCTTTGTTGAAAGTTGCCAACACATCATCCTTGAAATAATCGTATTGGTTTAAGCCCAGCTTTAATTTTCTTGTCACCGGACCGCCCTTCATTACAATATAGAAATCTAGGATATCTTTAAACTGAGTGACAAGCGGACTCATTTCTTCAAAAGGAATAGAGAAATGGAATGGCTTTTCGCCCTTCTCGTTCATTGCCCCTTCAGTTACCGGGAATTCGAGCACGTCCTCCGTTGCACGGTTTTCTAACATCATCGACAAATTATATTGGAATGAATCCGTATTTTCATTTGTCTCAAAATGAGTCATCCCTTGCATGAAGAGATGGCCGTCTTTAACCTGATAGCTGTCGATATGCTTTTTAAACGGCTGACGGGCATAGACAAAGGAAAGACGCTTATATTTCGTTGTGTATAAGCTGCAATAGTAATAATCATCTTCGTTAAAGAAAGTATGTTTTTCTAAGACAGGCATTTCTGTAGCATTATTTATTTTCAAACGGTAATTATAATAGAAACCGTCTTTATGATAGCTGATATATAAATCCCAGCGCGTGGCTCGTTCATTCGTATCAAAACCAAAGGCTTCATAATCTATAATTGCTTCGAGTTTCACCTTATCGTTTTCCATATTATACGTGAAAGGCACCGTTAAATAACTGTTAGCATCCCGTTGGCGGATACGAAGAGAAACTTCCGTTATATCTTCAGGAATATAATTTTCAAATTGCTCTTTTTCAAAATCGAGATTTAATTCAAGAGCCGTTTCTGAGAAATTATACTGTACTTGTGAAGTCGTGATGGCCATATAGGATGTACGAGCATGCAGTTTTCCATTGACGGCATACGATTTATAGCGAATCGCTTCTCGATACCATGGGAGTTGGAAAATCTTTTTATAGGCAGACTCATTATTTTCTCTGACATAGCATGGATAAAAATACTCATGATAGTCATAATCAGCCATAATAAAAGCATCCCATTTTCCTTTTGGGAAGAAGGAATAGTCTTCAATATTAAGGGCTGCAGCGAAATCCTCATTAGCAATTTGCATAGGTGCTTTGAGGTAGGAACCATTCTTTTTCTTTAATACAAAAAAGAATCGTGCTTCTGGATATTCCTTAACAAAAAACTCATGATGAATTTTTCCTTGAACAATCAGTTCTTGGCCATCAAAATCAATTTGTTTGACCATGTTTGGTATATCAAAAATGGTCGCGATGTCATGCTTATAGCCCACTTTAAAAAACGCCCTGCGGTGCCGATCATAACGAAGCTGGAAAACAAAATGATCATTTTCAAAGAATGGCCGTGAAGTCGTTTCACCAAACTCTTCATCGAGCCGGACATTGAACAGCTTCTTGCCAATTTCGACGAAGAGATCATAGCTGCGTCTGCTTTCTTCAAAGTATATATCACTTTTTTTAATTTCGAAAAGGTAAACAATGCTTTCCTGTCTCGTTTCCAAAACAGAACCTGTCTGCGTATAGACAACTTCTTTACTTCTATTTCTGAACAATAATGTCAAAGGACGACTGCTGTTTTTACCCGCGTATTTCTTGCGGACTTCAATCTGGAATGTAATCATTTCATCTTGGTCTACCATTTTTTCCATTTCCACATACGGCAGATAATGATGAATAACATATTCCTTTAAGTCCTGAAGTTTTTTTCCATAGACTCTTTTCAACTTTTTCTTAAGGCGTTTGGCGAATTTAGTAAGCGTACTAATTGTAGGTGCCTCCTTTAATAATCTTCGGTTTATGAACTCTAGGTGTATCGATAACCACGCGTGAAAAAAGAACCTCCACACGTATATATCATACAATCTGGAGGTACTTTAAAGTGTATTAGGATTTATTTTTTGCATTCGTACCTTTACTATTTATCATCTTTAAAATCGGTTGATAATGCTCGCCGATCAATCCGAGCTTTTCAACCATAATTTCAATCGTAATTAATAGAATTGAAATCAGCAGAAGCGCACCCCAGATGGTCGCATACGAAAAAATAATCGCAGCTAACCCAAAGGTTGCAGCAAGTGCATAGATTAGAATAACGGTTTGACGATGCGTAAATCCGAGATTAATAAAACAATGATGTAAATGTGATTTATCTGGTGCAGATATAGGCTGTTTATTCACCAATCGACGAATAATGGCAAAGAAAGTATCTGAAATGGGCACACCAAGAATAATAATCGGCACGATTAACGAAATCATTGTTACGTTTTTGAATCCCAACAGGGAGAGAACGGCAATGATATAGCCAAGAAACATCGAGCCCGTGTCACCCATAAAAATCTTAGCAGGGTGAAAATTATATTTAAGAAATCCAAGTGTACTTCCTGTTACGATTAACGCAATCGTTGCTACGAACATATCACCTTTGATAACTGCCATAACGGCAACAGTAATCAATGCGATGGTTGAAACGCCTCCAGCCAAACCATCTAACCCGTCAATCAAGTTAATCGCATTCGTGATTCCAACGATCCAGATAACCGTAATTGGAATACTTAGAACGCCAAAATGGATTTGACCTTCAAATGGAAGGTTAATAAAACTTACTTCAATTCCGCCGCCGATCACAATGATGAGTGCAGCGACGATTTGTCCCAAGAACTTGGCACTAGCCCGTAATTCATAGATATCATCAAATATTCCTATTAAAATAATAATGAGTGCCCCTACAATAAATGGAGCAACGCTCATACTTGGTGCAAGCTCATTACCGAAAAGGAAATACGTCATTAAAAAGGTTACTAAGAAACTTATAAATATAGCTAAACCGCCCATACGCGGCATAATCTTCACATGTACTTTACGTTCATTCGGTTTATCAGTAGCGCCCCATTTAAAGGCCAGTCTGCCCACAAACGGTGTCAGCACTATTGACAAAATAAATGCTGTCAACAAGGCCACTGCCAGCATAGAACCCACCTCTTAAATTAGGATAAAAACGGCATGCAAAAAAAATATGCACGTCTCGTCTTTTTATTTCAAGCTTACTTACAGATTATATATGTTTTCTTCGTAAATCTCTATAAAAATATTCTTAAATGCCGTTATTTGTAAAAAATAACCTTTTATTGTAAATGGACCTATTCGTCTCAGATACCTATACCCAAACCCAAATGAAAGAAACCTGTTTGTGAAAATCCCTTTCAAATTACTAGACGAAAAGAGCATTGAATAGGTTTCACTTACGCTTACTTAACACCTTTAATGCAAATTTCGGAAGTACCAGCATTCGTTTCCAGCGTGATGGTTGTTGAATGAGCCGATACATCCACTCTAGGTTCAACTTCTGCCAGATGTCCGGTGCCCGGTTTACTTTCCCGGCAATCACATCAAAACTGCCCCCCACTCCCATAAACAGACCCTTCTCAAACAGCGGGGTATGAAGTGTAACCCATTCTTCTTGTCTAGGGAAACCTAGTGCCGTAATGATAATATCAGGCTTCACAGCTGCTATAGACGCGGCCAGCTCTGTGTCATCAACTGAGATATAGCCATGATGATACCCTGCTAAGATCATGTTCGGATAGTCTCTCTGTAAAATCTCCGCTGCTTTTTCAATCACATTCTGTTCTGCTCCAAGAAAATAGACTCTGTATGCATGTTGATCTGCCAACTCAAGCAAATCATGCAAAAGATCAAAACCAGTTATCCGCTCAAGTAATGGTTGCTTCATTAGCTTGGAAGCCATAATAATTCCAATTCCGTCTGGCACAATATAATCGGCATTCATCAGAATATCTTTATATTCCGGATGTGCATTTGCATACTCCACAATTTCCGGATTTGCTGTAACAACAAAGGTTTTTTCGTTTCTGCTGATTCTCTGATTCATATCTTTTACTAATTGATCCTTCGTTGTATTGATAAAAGGAATCGATAAAACATCCACAATACGCTGTTTCATAATTATCTGCCTTTCTTCTTGTCCAAATATTCTATTACCTATCTTACAGGGAATGCGTACACAAATAAATAATATATTACTTTCTCCGCAGGCCTGCTATCCGTCCATAAAAAGAAGCTGCCTCGATACTGAGACAGCTTCCTTTTATGCTTGTGCCTGGCTGCGTTTTGCCATCTGATCTTCGCGGTATTTTTTCTTTTCGAGGTCATTCATCGCTTTGTAGTCCTTCAAGAACTTCTCGTACTTCGGCATAACTTCAGAAATTGGACCAAATGCCCTAACTTCCCCATATTCCAACCACAGTGCCTTTTGACAAAATCGTTTCATTTGACCGAGCGAATGACTAACAAAGAACATCGTTTTTCCTTGTTCTTTAAATTCATTCATTTTATCGAGGCATTTTTCTGCAAAAGCTTTATCACCAACAGATAATGCTTCATCAATAATCATGACATCTGGATCAATATGGATAGAAATCGCAAAACCGAGACGTGATTTCATCCCGCTTGAATATGATTTAACCGGCTGATCAATAAACTTCCCAAGTTCAGAAAACTCAATAATACCTGGTTCAAGTTCCGTAATTTCTTGTTTATTGAAACCAAGCATCAACAGCTTAAGTTCAATATTTTCACGGCCGCTCAACTGATTATTCAGACCAGACGCTACCGCAATGAGTGCGGTTTTACCCTGAATCTCAATGTCACCGCTGGTTTCAGGTACGATACCAGCGATGATATTGGAAAGGGTGGATTTTCCGGAGCCATTGACACCGACAAACCCGATGATATCCCCTTTTTCAGCTTCAAAGCTGACATTGCGCAGTGCAAAGTAATCTTCGCCATACTCTTTTGAAAGAAAAACATCTTTAAGCTTGTCCGAGTTGTTTTTATATAATTTATATTTTTTCGTCACATTTTTGACGACTACTGATTTTGTCATACGCTCACTTCCATTATAAGAAATCAATAAAGTGCTTCCTAAATTTCACGTGCAAGGCCGAACCAATTAACAACATAACCACTACTACTCCCCAGAAATAGAGGGAATACGCACTCCAGATATACCATCCGTCACCAAGCAGAGCGGCTCGATATCCTTCAATCAGATAAAATAACGGGTTAACCATCATTAATGTTAATGCCCAATCTGGTAAGTGTAAATACGGAGACCAAAGAATCGGTGTGACATAGAGAAGAACTCTCATCAGCGATTGAACGAGCATTTGCACATCACGGGCAATCGTTGAAAGTGTCGAAGTAATTAATGATAAGGCAATCAAAAAAATCACCGTTGAAAGCATGAAATAAGGCAGCTGGATAAAATAAATCGATACTGGATACCCTGTAAATTGCAAAACAATTGCTGTAAGGGAAATCAGTGCCACATGTGGATAAAACTTAGAGATAATCACATAGGTAGGAATGACACTTAAAGGGAAATTCATCTTCGAAACCATTTTAATTCGCGAGTAAATCGCCTTTGAACCTTGAGTAATGGAAGGATTAACAAAAAACCAAACAAGCAGGCCGATAATCATCCAGATAAAAAACGGTACTTCACCTATATCATCAGTTTGTTTAATCCCAATCCCGAAAACAAAGTAGAAGACGACAACTTGAATCGCCGGATTAAGAAGTTCCCATAACATACCCAAATAATTATTCTTATTTGTACTTTTCATTTCATAGAGCGATAAACGCTGTATAAGATAGAAATTCTGTATCTGTTCTTTAATAACTGTAGTAAGAAAACTCATTCATTGTGGTCCTTCCTGGTAATTTTGAAAAAAACATCTGTTTTCTTCAAGATTGATGGCACGTACCCTAGCGGTCATGCCACAACGTCATTATACGTAATCCACTTTTTATTCACAACCATTATCCACAAGAACCCGATGTTATCAAACAAAAGGCCTGTATTTCACAGGCCTGGTTCATCCTATTAATCTTGAAACACTTCATCAACAACACGTTTTGTTGATTCTCCGGACTCAAGATAACAAAACTTATTATAGAATTCTTCAAATGATTCATCTAGTTCATACCCGGCTGCTTCCAAGCGCTTGACTTCAGCTATAATTCCGTCTGTAGTTTTCGTTAGCAGGCCTGGTGCTTTTTCTTCAAAATTAAAGTAAAAACCGCGCAGATTATCTCGATAATCTTCAATGTCATACACAAAGAAAATCATCGGTCTTCTAAGATTTGCATAGTCGAAAAAGACAGAAGAGTAATCTGTCATGAGGATATCAGAGATTAGATATAACTCACGAATATCTTCTAAGTGTGAAAAATCATAGGCAAATCCTTCATATGGACTAAGATCCATGTTTTCTGCAACTAAGTAATGCATCCGCATGATCACAATATACGAATCTCCCAGCTCATCGCGCATTTGATTCAGATCCATCTCCAAATCAAATTTATATTTCCCTTTTGCATAAAATTGATTATCCCGCCAAGTCGGTGCATACAGAATAATTTTCTTATCTTCCGGCAAATTAAATTTGTTTTTTAACTCTTGAATGGTTTTTTCATTATTAGCTTGATGCAAGTAATCATTTCTAGGGTAACCCGATTCAATCATGTTCCGATTAAATTGGAAGGCACGCGCAAAGATTTCTGAAGAGTAAGCATTCGGAGATACCAGGTAATCCCAATTACTCGCTTCTTTAAGGAAATTCTCCTTATATTTTGCTGTGTTGGTGCCAGGCATATGCACTTCTTCCATATCTGCTGCCAATCTTTTCAGCGGCGTTCCATGCCAGGTTTGCAGATATGTCGTATGCTTCGGTTTTGGAATCCAAAGCGGGAAGCGGCTGTTATTGACCCAGTATTTTGCCCCTGTCATTAAAAATAACCACTGTACGGAAAAGCGTCTTACGTACGGAATTCCTTTTTCTTCAAACATTTTAGAATATGCTCGATCCACACTCCAGATTAACCGATAATCCGGATAATGCTTCGCCATATACTCATAGATCGCCCGCGGGCTGTCACTATACTGTTTGCCAAGAAAGCTTTCAAACATCACCAGCTTTTTATTAGCTGGACGGTGACCCAATAACTTGAACGTTTTTTTGTACACTTTTTGCAGCACATTACTGCGTCTGAACTTCACCCATTTTGATTTCAAAGTAGTACTAACCTCTTTTTTAAAGTTGTATTTTCCAACACTCAGTGAAAGAAACTTAGAATCTTTCGTTGCTTTTATTCTAAATTGTATTTTTTCAGAGTTTGGCTTTAAAATCAATTTATTTTTATAAGGTTTATTTGCGGTTATCTTTATTCGTGAGCTTTGGATACTTTCGACAATTCCATTTCGCTCATGTTCCAACTCTATATAGAACTTAAAAAACTTCTTATTCGGTAGTTCCAGATATGGCAATACATCAAATGTACCACTAAATCCAAACTCTTTTACCATCTTACCCGAATCTGCAGTTTCTGAATCCTTACCTTCGTTAAAAGAAATCGGTAAAGAAATGACTTCTTCATTTAAATTATTTTTAATAAGCACACGAACCTGTTTGATTATGTATCCATTGTCAGCACAAAGAGGGGGAAAATGAAAATGACCTGCAAACGTAAGCTGTCCTTGTTTCAATAACTCTATTTCTTCTATAAAGGCAAATAACTTATACGCAGTGACATAATACGATAAGTTCCCCTTTTTTGTTGCTGCTGGATAGAGCATTTTTTGGTTGTCCAAAAAGACTGCAGCGTGCCTAGTCAGCTTAAGATCTCTAGTTCGAATCCTAGTTCTCATTGGAATGGAATCAACTTGCCGCAAAATGTAGACATTCCAGACTTCACCTTCAATGGATTGAAGCATGTAGTCAATGGTTGACAAGCCAACGTATAGTAAGTGGAATTCTCCAGATGGTCGTACCTCTTTTATTTCCATCGTCCGTTCTTCATTCGTCAATCGATTGACCAACAAAAATGAATAGCTCTCAGCATCTCTTAAAAACGATGCCTTCAAAGAAACAACTATTGTATACATATCATTTTCAAAACTAATGTGATACAAACTCCTATTTTTCAAGACCCCTGCATCCATCTTTCGGTTTTCCTCTCTCCATTGGTTTACTGATCTAAAATAGATCCTTCGAACCATTTTACCGCTCTAGTGTAAAAAAAATTATACATTACTTTTCACATCTTAAAGTCAGCCATATCAAGAGCTAAATCCTCTTA
>NZ_JAZVJO010000323.1:0-1707 GCF_059453735.1 Peribacillus sp.
CAGCTTATATAGGTGGTACTATAAGGGTAATTAAAGTTGAGAAATATTGGAGGAGATTGAATGGAAGCTATGGAGGCCATTTTAACAAGAAGAAGTATTGGAAAGGTGAAGCCTGATCAGGTACCAGTTGAAATTATTGAACAAATTTTAACTGCTGGGATTCATGCACCTAATCATCATCGGACCAATCCTTGGCGTTTTTTCGTCATGACGGGTGAAGGAAGAAATAAGCTAGGCAAGGTTCTAGGTGAAATTACACAAGCAGAAAATGAAGGATTGCCTGCAGATGAATTGGCATCCAAAGTTGATAAATCAAGCAAAAACCCTTTAAGAGCACCCGTTGTTATTGCAGTTGGTGTGGAGCCAAGTGATAAGGGTAATGTTATTTTAGCTGAGGAACATGCTGCGGTAAATAGTGCTGTGCAAAATATGCTGCTAGCTGCCCACTCATTTGGATTAGGGACCGTATGGAGAACCGGGAATATCTGCTACCATAAAAAGGTTGCTGAATTCTTTGGATTAACGGAGAAAGGTGAAATTCTTGCTTTTATATACTTAGGCTACCCAGATATGGAACCGCGCGAAGTGAACAAAACAGATATAGAATCGTTTACTACATGGATTGACTAACATTTTTCAAAGTCCCGATTAACCATCGGGATTTTTTTTATTTTTGAGAGTAAAAAATAAGAAAACTACACAGGATAATTTTATATGGTTGTTTAGGGTATTTTAGGTAAATTAATGAAAAAAAGCAGCCAGAGGAGGAAGACATGAGTAAGCAAAAACAATTGGCATTAAGAAAAACGGTTGCACCTTTTGAAGGATCTAGTACCAAAGATAGTATTAAACAATTAATCAATACAATTCCACCCTTTTTCTTATCCTGGTATGCAGCGTATCTTAGCTTAGCATTTTCTTATTGGTTGACCCTTATTTGCGCGGTCATAACATCAGGATTTGTAATCAGGACCTTTATCATTTTCCATGATTGCTGTCATCAATCATTCTTGAAAAGCAAAAAATGGAATAAGATACTAGGTACTATCTCTGGAATTATCACCCTTTTTCCATATGAAAAGTGGAAACGTGAGCATTCTATTCATCATGCAACCAGCAGCAATTTAAACAAAAGAGGAACAGGTGATATTTGGATCTTAACCGTTGACGAATATATCGCTTCTTCTTTTTGGCAGCGTTTTGTCTATCGAATGTATCGAAATCCAATCGTTATGTTTGGAATTGGACCATTCTATCTCTTTCTAATAAGTAATCGATTCAATCGTAAAGGTGCAAGAGGAAAAGAACGTACGAACACTTATTTCATTAACCTATCCGTACTTTTCATTTATGGACTATTAGCCTGGTCAATTGGATGGCAGCACTTTCTACTAGTCCAAGCGCCCATTGTATTTATCGCAGGGGCACTTGGAATTTGGTTGTTTTATGTACAACATCAGTTTGAAGACTCGTACTTTGAGGACGAAGAACAGTGGGATTATATCAAAGCCGCAATCGATGGCAGTTCCTATTATAAACTTCCAAAAGTATTACAATGGATTACAGGAAATATTGGCTTCCATCACGTTCATCATCTAAGTCCTAAAGTACCCAACTACAATCTTGAAAAAGTACACGAAGCATCTATGCCGCTTCAGGCTGCAACAACCATAACAATCCGCTCTAGTCTAAGAGCCCTTCGCTTCC
>NZ_JAZVJO010000324.1:0-2386 GCF_059453735.1 Peribacillus sp.
AACTTTTGGTAATAGATATGTCCATCCCTATGAACAAACACTTCTAAAACACTTGAAAGGGCATTAACAACAGAAGCACCAACACCGTGCAAGCCGCCAGAAACTTTATATCCTCCACCACCGAATTTACCCCCGGCATGAAGAACGGTCATAATAACTTCTACAGCTGGACGTCCCATTTTTTCATGAATACCTACAGGAATACCACGGCCATTATCAATAACAGTAATGCTGTTATCTTCTTCAATGGTTACTTTAATTTCAGTACAGTAACCAGCAAGCGCTTCGTCAATACTGTTATCTACAATTTCCCATACAAGATGATGAAGGCCTTTTGATGAAGTGGTACCAATATACATCCCCGGCCGTTTACGAACAGCTTCTAGTCCTTCTAATACCTGTATCTGATTCTCATCATAACTTTCCACTTCCGTTTGTTTTTGTTCCATTGTCACACCATATCACCTACACTTTTCTATTGGCATTTTAGCGTACTAAACTTGTTTTTGGTTTTTGTTTGGTTGTGCCATCTATTCATCAAATGAAATTGCTTTTTGCAATGATCTTTTTTTTAATGTTCCAGAAGCTAGGGGGGAATAATAAACATGGTTATCTGTAATCACGATGGACTTGATAGAGTTCTTAGCTAGATTAACAATTTTATCTGCTTTTCGCTCAAGAAACTCATGAGTAAAAGGGGAACAATCAAGCAATTGTTTATCTAAAATAGCAATTACCTCATCGGTTTTAACAAGAATGTCCTCACCAATGTGAAGATACATAAGTTCACCTCATCATTTGACTTGTATGACGTTTCCCTGGTGCACCGTAAAGGTTGATGCCCCGCGCAAGGTTTGATGGTCAATTCCATCAACAGAGGTAGTGGTAACAAAGGTTTGTACTTTTCCTTGAATCGTATTAAGCAGATGTGATTGGCGATAGTCATCCAGTTCAGACAAAACATCATCGAGTAATAGAATTGGATATTCGTCAATTTCTGCATGTATTAATTCGATTTCAGCAAGCTTAAGTGAAAGAGCTGTTGTTCGCTGCTGTCCTTGTGACCCAAAGGTTTGAACATCTCTGCCATTGACAAAGAAAGCTAAGTCATCTCGATGAGGTCCTGCCAATGTCACACCACGTTCAATTTCTCTTGTTCTTACCTTGGAAAATTTATCTTCAAATACTTCTATCATTTTCGTCAAATCCATAGATTCTGATACATCAAGGGAAGGTTTATACTGGATTTTCAACTTTTCCAGATTTCTCGAAATTCCAGAATGAATCGGTTCAGCCCAATTTTGAAGTAAATGCAGAAACCTATACCTTCTTTCGACAATTTTCACCGCATAATGTATGAATTGCTCAGTTAAGACATCAAGCATGGCCGTATCCGTTTGTTTTCGTGTTTGAAGAAGCTTTAAGTAGTGATTTCTTTGGATAAGAATTTTATGATATTGACTCATATCATGAAGATAAACAGGCGAAACCTGGCCGATTTCCATATCAATGAACCGCCGTCTGACTTGTGGAGCTCCTTTTACCAAGTGAAGATCCTCCGGTGCAAACATGACGACATTCATATTTCCAACATACTGACTTAATTTTTTCTGTTCGATATGATTACATTTTGCTTTTTTACCTTTTTTGGAAATCGTTAATTCTAAAGGAATCGACGTAGTTTGTTTTCGAACCCGTCCTTCTATTTTAGCATATTCTTCATCCCAACGAATAAGATCTTTATCATTTGATGTCCGATGCGATTTAGCCATCGCTAAGACAAAAATTGATTCCATGACATTTGTTTTACCTTGTGCATTTTCACCTAATATCACGTTGACCTTATTTTCAAAAGAAAGCTCTAGGTTTTGATAATTTCGGTAGTGCCTTAAGGCTAAGTTTTCTATATACATAGTCGATACTTCCCTTTTACTTTAACGAGTAATGACGAATATTCCAATGTCTGGTATATCGATTATGTCACCCTCTCGTAATTTTCTGCCTCGACGGACGTCGAATTCTTCATTGATGAAAACATCATTTTCACCTAAGAAGGGTTTGGCCATGCCGCCGCTTTGGATAATATCTGCAAGCTTTAAAAATTGTCCAAGCGTAATATATTCGGTTTGAATCTGTACCTCAGTTATTTGCATTGCTTTCACTACCTTCAAAGTAATCTCTAATACTTTATTTTACTAAAAAAAAGACATTAAGACAAAGCATTGCCGATTTTTTAACTAAAAACAGGGGAAAAATCGTGTTTTTCACAGGAAACTACAGAAAAAAGGCCTGTTAAACAGACCTTTTCTCTATAAAAAAGAATAATGTTTTAACTTAGTAAGTTCGAACCGGAAGTATTAATTGCAGCATTGTATCGTCATGAATA
>NZ_JAZVJO010000325.1:0-1822 GCF_059453735.1 Peribacillus sp.
TACCATTGCGATATAATCACATTTTTCGGCTTCATCCATTACGTGAGTCGTTACAATAATCGTTTTCCCTTCATCGTTTTTCAATCTTAACAGCTCATTCCAAATACTTAATCTTAATTCAGGGTCTATTCCCACAGTAGGCTCGTCTAATATCAAAACTTGTGGATTTTGAATTAAAGCGATTGCAAGAGATAATCGACGTTTCATACCTCCTGAGTACGCTGACACTCTTTTATTAAGGTCTGCGGTCAAGTTAACTAATTGTGCTGCATAGGCAATCCGCTTCTGTTTTTCAGTTTTATCCAACTTAAAGAGCGATGCGAAAAACATAAGATTTTCTTTACCAGTAAGAGCTTCATATAAGGCATCTGATTGTGCCATATAGCCAATTTTTTGCAAGATATTTAAATTAGGCATTTTTTCTCCTAATAAATAGACAGAACCTTCATCGGGAACATCCATTCCAACAATCATCTTGATCAAGGTAGTTTTTCCAGCTCCCGAAGGCCCGATAAAACCATAGATGCTGCCTTGTTTAATATCTAAGCTTATTTCTTTTAATACTACTTTTTTACCGAAGCTTTTTGTGACTCCTTGAACTTGAATAGTATTAACTGCATTCATTATGTAATCCTCCTTTCAAAAAAGTGAGTGTTTACTCACTCGAGATTATTATAATTTCAAGTATGGTTGATTTGCAATAAAAAAGTGAGTAGTTACTCACTTTTAAGGGCTGCATATTAAATTTCTTATTCACTACTGCCACGTTAGCAAATGATGGTATATCCAGTTAATGGTAGTATACGGCCCACTTTAGTACTCTTTTTCCAGTTTTATATCCCCCTTTTATTCCCCTTTGATTGCATCCATGAAGCCAGCAGAACAAGAACATAGAAAAAGAAAATGGACATTTTGCTTGATTTAAAAAGAAAAAGAGATTAACATAAGCAATAACTTATATAATCGTTTACTTATGTTAGGACGGAGGAACAGATATGAAAAGTTTTGATGAAATATCACACTTGCTTAAGGTGGTAAGTGATTCGAATCGCTTAAAATTATTGGCTTGTTTAAAACAAGGTGAATTATGCGCTTGTGACTTTGAAGATGTTTTAAATATCTCTCAACCTGCTGTAAGCCAACAGTTAAAGAAATTAAAAGATGCCGGGATCATTTCCGAAAGAAAAGAGGGGACCTGGAAATATTATCGTCTAAACGAAAACCAGGAACCTTATATCCGATCTATACTGGACCATCTGAGTCCAATACATGTAGTTTGTTGCAGCGGAAACTGTGAATGGGAGGGGCAGTGATTGGTGATTGCTGCTGCTTCCTTCGGATTATATCCAATGGCATCTTTCCCTCTTCCCTGCTGCGATCAGTAAATGAAAAGAGCGCTCTTTTGAGTTAAGCTTTGCAGCTGCAATAGGTTCATCAGCAGCGGTTCCTGAGTAAATGCGGCACTGAAATGGTAGAAGCCATACTTTAAAACAAAAACATACATCATTGCACGGAGGAAAACATGAACACTAAAAAAGTTATCTACTTCTTATGCACAGGCAATTCCTGCAGAAGCCAAATGGCAGAAGGCTGGGCTAAAAAATACCTGGATGAAAGTTGGGAGATCAAAAGTGCAGGATTAGAAGCACACGGCTTAAATCCGAATGCTGTAAAAGCAATGAACGAAGTGGGAATCGATATCAGCAATCAAACGTCAGATGTGATTGATTTTGACACTTTAAACAGCGCAGAACTAGTCATCACTTTATGCGGACACGCAGCAGATCATTGTCCAGCTACGCCGCCACATATTAAACGAGTA
>NZ_JAZVJO010000326.1:0-4215 GCF_059453735.1 Peribacillus sp.
GCCGACTTTTTTCCTGATCGCACTGATTTTATACTCCTTAATTGACGTATCATCAATTCTTATCTCCCCTGAATTACTTTCATAAAACCTCATTAACAGATTAATAATGGTCGTATTACCTGAACCAGTCGGACCTACCAAGGCAACTTTCTCTCCTGCTTTCACATGAAAATTAATATTTTTCAAGATGGTTTTATGTTCGTCATAGCCAAAGTACACATTGGTAAATTCTACATTCCCTTTTAAGGAGTTTATGTCTTTTGCGTTTTCCTGATCCACTATATCCGGAGTTTCATCCATAATTTCGAATACCCGTTCAGCACCCGCTATGGCAGATTGAAACATATTTAATAGACTTGATAACTGGTTAATGGGCCGAAAGAATTGACGGGAATAGGCGACGAAAGCCGCGATAATCCCTACAGTTGCACTACCTTGAAGCGTCATAAATGCACCCGCTCCAATCACTAATCCAAGTCCCAAATTATTAATAAAGTTGTTGATTGGACCGAGAAATCCCGAAACGGTATCTGCTGCAATGGTAGAGGAACGCAGTCTTTCATTGACTCTAGAGAATTCGGTAAACATTTTCTCCTCTTTCCCAAAAAGTGAAATGACTTCGTTCCCCGAAATGGACTCTTCAATAAACCCATTCAACTCACCCAAATCCCGCTGGCGTTTAATAAAGTTACTGCTGCTGTATGTAATGATTTGTTTGGTCGAATAGACCATCACAGGGATAATCAGCAGTGTCACAATAGCCAGCACCCAATTAAGTGAAAACATGGCGATGGTCACCCCAGCTACCATCAAAATGGACGAAAATAATTGAATGACACTTTGGCTGAGTGCATTGTTCAAGCTGTCAATATCATTTGTCACCCGGCTCATCAAATCACCATGTGGATGTTTATCAAAAAACTTGATCGATAATGTCTGAAGTTTGGTAAATAAATCTTGGCGTATGTTCCGAATCGTCTGTAAGGAAACTCGGACCATCAAATAGGTTTGCAGCCAAGTAAATATAGACGATACCGTATAGACCACAGCGAGTATGATTAAAAACCGAAAGGTACCCGCCATATCTTTTGGAAGAATGTATTGATCAATGATAAGTCCAATTAAATAAGGTCCTAGTAACCCTAATAATGTTGAGATGATGACAAAGATGATGGTTGCAATCAGTGCTGCTTTTTCCTTCTCCATATATCGCCATATCCGCTTCATCGTTTGTTTTTTATCCTTTGCTTTAACGACTGGTCCGCCAAAACCTCTTGGTCCGCGAGCACGACCAATTACATCCGGCGCCTGCACAGACGTTTTACTCATAAGAGACCTCCTCCTTTCCATTTTGTGTGGCAAAGATGTCACGATAAATGCTGCTTTCAGCGAGTAAGTCTTCATGAGTTCCTTTTGCGGCAACCATTCCATCTTCGATAACAAGAATTTGATCAGCATCAATCAGGGATGAAATTTTGGCAGAAACGATAAAAACTGTCGTCTCTGGATGATTTCGTTTTATCGCCTGTTGCACTGCTGATTCTGTTAGGGCGTCAATGGCTGATGTTGAATCATCTAAAATCAATATTTTCGGTTCACGAATAAAGGCCCGAGCCATTGATAAACGCTGTTTTTGCCCGCCAGAAAGATTCGTTGCGCCTTGCATGATTTCATGAGCAAATGTATCTTCAAATCGGTCAATGAATTCCAGTGCAGACGCAGACTGTGCTGCCTGTTCCATTTCTACATTTGTTGCCTGTTCTTTCCCAAAAAATAAATTATCCTCAATGCTTCCAGAAAACAGTGTAGCATTTTGCGGCACAAACCCAATCGCCTTACGCAGTTTTTCCAACGGATATTCCTTAATGTTTACGCCATCAATAAGAATCGCTCCAGAATCAGGGTCATAAAGACGCGGAATCAGTTTAACGAGTGTTGATTTCCCACAGCCTGTGGACCCAATAATACCAATTTTCTCACCTGATTTCGCTGCAAATGATATATTTTTCAATACATATTCTCCATTTTTACTATAACTGAAATTGACATCTTTGAATTCCACTTCACCTCGAATTTCTGGCAGTGAAGCAGGATTTGCAGGTTCTGTAATATCAATGTTTGTATCAAGCACCTGTCCAATCCGATCTGCTGATGTAAAGGAACGAGTTATTTGCATCAGCACGTTGCTGCTTGACATCAACCCATTCATCATAATATTCAGGTAATTAATAAACGCTAAAATCACACCGATTTGAAGAGAGCCTTCATTTACTTTTATTGCACCCATCCAGATCCCTGCAACCATGCCGATGTTTACCACGAACAAGATAATGGGCATTAAAGAGAGAATAACTTGCTCTGCAGAAAGATTTCTCTCCATTAAGAAATCATTCATACTTTTAAACTGTTTTTTTTCATACCCTTCATGATTAAATGCTTTTATGACACGAATCCCTGCCAATGTCTCCTGAAGCTTTATATTAATCCGGTCCATCCCTTGTTGCACTTTCACAAATAATTTCCCCGATTTAGAAGAAAAATAATAGATACAAACAATAAGGATCGGAATCGTAAGTAGTAATACAGGGAATAACTCACGTGCAGTCAACCAGACAATAACTACAGATCCGATAAACATTAACGGTCCTCGTACAAAAATCCGCAAGATCATCATGACTGCCTGCTGAACGGCTGCAATATCATTCGTCACGATGGTGATTAATTTTCCAGTACCAAAAGTATCTGTATTTTGGTTAGAGAATTGTTTTGTTTTTTTGAACACATCCCGGCGTATATCTGTGGCGAAATTAACAGCTGCCTTCGTACTATAAATTGAACTTCCCACCCCGCCGATTAAACCAACAAAAGCAGTCAATAACATGAGCATCCCAAGTTTTAAGACATAGCCATTGTCATTTTCAGCAATTCCCACATCAATAATATGCTGCATAATGGTCGGCTGTAGTAAATCCATCCCTACTTCTATACACATCAGTAACGGACCCAAAATGGCAAAAAGCGTATAGGGCTTTATATAAGGAAGCAGTTTCCTCAAAGACTTCATGGAAATCCCTCCTCTCTATTTGTTAGCTATCTTCAAACGCTCTGTCATTTCATTTAAAAAGGCACTCATTTCTGCAGCGATTACTGGGTTCCTTCGTACTCGTTTCATCGCTTTATGCATTTCTTCTTCCCACTGATCAACAGCAGTCTTTAACTGAACAAATTCTTTTGAGCTCCGCCAAATTATTTGATCCTTCCAACTTGCCCAAAAATCTTCCTCTTCTCGTTTCCGAAACTCATTTAACCGTTCCTTGCCTTCTTCCGTAATAAAATAAATCTTTTTCTCTAAATCAGACTCAAGATTTATCAATCCCTTTTCCAATAATTCCTGAAGGGCAGGATAAATTGTACCCGCACTTGCTGAATAAAGTCCGTCAGAACGACTCTCTAATTCCTTCATAATTTGATAACCATGCATTGATTCCTCTTTAAGCAAATGCAAGATCGCTGACTTTATAAACCCTCTTCTTTTTTTCATAAACCTCACCACCTATCTATATCGACAATTTTAACCGATATAACGGTTAAAAACAAACGATATATCTATTGGTTTCATCATTTATAAGTGCCCAATTCTCGGCACTACAAAAAAGAAACACTCATAATGAGTGTTTCAGTTTGTAGACAAAAGAGGTTCGGAATGGTTTCATTCCGAACCTCTTTTGGATTTTTTGAGTGGGAACAAGCTGATCTAGTATTACCATTTCAAGTGGTTTCGAAAATACTCCTTATTACCACAAAAAATAGGTCTTTTACTTTTAAGTTTAGAAAGTCAGTTGATTGAAGTGGAAGGCGTGAAGACTCCTGCGGGAACAGCGGGACAGGTGAGACCCCGCAGGAGTGTAAGCATTGATGCGGCTCACCGCCCGCCCGCGGAAAGCGATGCGCCTGGAATGGAAATCAACATCTCGATTTTAAATCTCACCCGAGTTTGTCTACAGTCTGAGCCTGACCATTTGGTTCAGGCTGTTTTTTTAAAATTCTTGAAGAATTTCTTCCAGGGTAAACTTAATTCCATAGTAAGCAAATAAGGCAGTCATTAAATGGGGTATTCCCACGCGATTTCCAGATTCGTCAGGAATTAATCCTTTTTTCAAGTTTAGGTCAATATGTACATCCGCTAGTTCTACTAGTGTTGGTTCATCGGATGGA
>NZ_JAZVJO010000327.1:0-3871 GCF_059453735.1 Peribacillus sp.
GCCGTCCCTCATTATTTTGATGAATGGGATGTTGATTTTTCGTTTTGGTGCAATTACAAGCATCTGAATGCTGGGCCGGGCAGTGTTGCAGGATTATATGTCAACAAGAGGCATGTTGGGGTTTTACCTGGCCTTACAGGATGGTTTGGATCAAAGAAGGACAAACAATTTGATATGGAGTACACCTTTTCACCAGTCCAAGGTGCCGGGGCGTTTCAGATAGGGACACCGCATATCTTAAGTATGACGCCTTTAATGGGATCACTTGAACTGTTTGCTGAAGCAGGAATAGAGAGAATTCGTGAGAAATCGTTAATCTGTACACAGTATTTTAGTGATTTAATAGAATCTGAGTTAGCTGGACTCGGATTTGAAATCGGTCATCCACGTGAAGATAAGCAAAGAGGGGGGCATATCTGCTTGGAACACCTCGAGGCGGCGAGAATCTGTAAATGCCTGAAAGAAGAAAAAATCATCCCCGATTACCGAGAACCTAATATTATTCGGCTGGCACCTGTTGCTCTTTATAATACGTATCTGGAAGTATGGGAAACGGTTCAAGCTTTGAAAAGAATTGTAAAAGACAAGCAATATGAAAAATTTGAAAATAAGCGTGAAGTGATCGCTTAGGGATTAGAAAAGGTGATGAAAGATGGTTAAAAACCAAGGCGGTTCACTTAAACGTGAACTAAAAACAAATCAATTAACGATGATTGCGATGGGCTGTGCAATTGGAACGGGATTATTTCTCGGCAGCGGACTGGCTATATCAACCGCTGGACCAAGTGTGCTCATTAGCTATGCATTAGGTGCTTTTATTGTATTGCTTCTGATGGGATGCTTAGCTGAAATGACAGTTGCCTATCCGACGTCTGGATCGTTTGGAACCATTGCTGAGAAATATATCAGCCCCATGGCTGGTTTTCTGGTTCGTTATTCGTATTGGATTGCGAATGTTTTAGCGGTAGGCGTGGAAGTCAGTGCGATTGCGGTATATATGAAATATTGGTTCCCAACGGTTCCTGGAGTCGTCTGGATTGTGCTGTTTGCAGCTATTCTTATTTATGTAAATGTCACTAGTGTTAATACGTTTGCTTCATTTGAATATTGGTTTTCTATGATTAAAATAAGTGCAATTGTTTTGTTTGTTTTATTAGGTGCGTATGTACTGCTTGGAACAGATTCTCCATCTACAGGGTTCAGTAATTATGTGAATGATGGAGGCTTCATGCCATTTGGTGTGTGGGGATTATGGGTGGCGGTCTTTATCTCGTTATTCAGTTTCCTTGGTACGGAGATGATTGCGGTCACAGCCGGTGAGGCAAAAGATCCGGATGTCGCCGTTCCAAAGGCACTGAAAGCGACTGTTTTCCGCTTATCGACTTTTTATGTTCTTACGATTGGTATTATGCTGCTGATTGTACCTTGGCAGTCAGCCGGGATTGAAGTAAGTCCGTTTGTGAAGGTAATGGAAATATTGAATATTCCCGGAGCATCGGGCGTTATGAATTTTATTATCTTAACAGCGGCTCTTTCAGCAATGAACAGTCAGCTTTATGCATCCACTCGAATGGTTTTCGCACTTGCACAGGAAAAACAAGCACCGTCTTGGTTTAATCAGGTGAATAGAAAAGGGGTGCCATCTAGAGCTGTCGCTGTTTCTACTTTAGGTGTCATTCTAGCCGCTCTCGTTAAGGTGCTGTCACCTGATACTTCTTATGCATTCATGATGGGGATTTCTATGTTTGGAGCCATTTTTACTTGGTTTATGATCTTTGTTTCCCATTTGTATTTTCGAAAAAACTGGGATAAAAAAGGCGGCAGGCAGTTGCCGGTTCGGATGATTGGTTTTCCTTATTTAACAATCTTAGGCGGCTTATTGCTGGCAGCCTTAATGATTTCGACTTGGTTCACAACGTCATTTAAAATTGTGCTTCAATTCGGAGTACCATGGCTGATTTTCCTGTGTATTACGTTTAAGATAATGAACTGGACAAAGAAATTATCGCCAACCGACACGAAAAATAAACGAGTGAGCTGACTCACTAGGGGGCAATATCGTGAACCAAGATGAAAAGAAATTAGATTCAGGCATTCGGACTGATTTTAAAAAAGAGATGTCATATGGTGATTACTTGCATTTGGATAGCATTCTCTCAAGTCAGCATAGACTGTCTGATCATCACGATGAAATGCTATTTATCATTATCCATCAAACAAGTGAATTATGGATGAAGTTAATTCTCCATGAATTAAAAACCGCAATTGACAGCATTCAAAAAGATAATTTAGAGCCTTCTTTTAAAATGCTGTCACGGGTTTCGCGAATTCAGCAGCAGCTCATTCAATCATGGAGTGTCTTAGCAACCTTGACGCCTGCTGAATACATGGAATTTCGGGATAAGCTCGGGTCTAGCTCAGGGTTTCAATCACATCAAAATCGGCTAATTGAATTTGCCCTTGGTCAAAAGAATCCTCAACTGCTAGCGGTATTCCGTCATCAAACGGAACTCGCTGCGAGTATGGAGAGAGCACTTGAAGCGCCTAGTATCTATGATGCAGCCATTACGGCACTGGCTGCTAGAGGTCTGCCGATTGATCAAAGCGTGCTGGATCGAGATTATTCACAGACTTATGAAGCGAATGAAAGCGTTGAAAAGGCTTGGCTGATGGTTTATCAAGACGTTGAACAATATTGGGACTTATATGAGCTGGCAGAAAAACTGATCGATATTGGCAGCCAACAGCAATCCTGGCGATTTAATCATATGACGACAGTGGAAAGAATTATCGGCCATAAAATGGGAACTGGCGGTTCAGCAGGGGTTTCTTATTTAAAACGAGTGATTGATCAGCAGTTTTTCCCTGAATTATGGACACTGAGAACCAAATTATAAAGGAGGAAATGTATAATGTCAGAGTGGATTGATATTTCTCAAGCGTTAAATTCCCAAACTGTAGAGTGGCCGGGTGATACCAAATTTGCCTATAATCTTAGTTGTACAAAGGCCGAAAGCGGCTCAGTAAATGTCGGACAATTTATTATGAGTACTCATTTTGGTACGCATATCGATGCACCTTTTCACTTTGATGACCACGGCAAAAAAGTTCATGAGCTAGATTTAGATATTTATATCGGTCCTGCCTTACTCATTGAATGGAATGGAAGTGGTACACTTAAAGCATCCGACTTTAAAGAGGTCGAATTTGGAGAGGCATCTAGGGTGCTGATTCGAACGAATAGCTGGACAGATCGTTCCGTATTTCCTCAATCAATTCCGACAATTGATCTTGGATTGCCAAAATTCTTGGCAGAAAAGGGGGTTCGTTTAATGGGCTTAGATTTGCCAACAGTTGATCAATTAGACAGTAAAGACCTCCCATCTCATCATGAACTGGCGAAAAACGGAATTCACATTTTAGAAGGTCTTGTTCTGGAGAACATCGAACTCGGCTGGTACGAGTTATCGGCACTCCCGCTATCATTAACAGGGGCTGATGGGAGTCCAGTCCGAGCCGTGATTCGGAAACTAATAAAATAAACATTAAAACCCAATGAAGCTTGTATTCATTGGGTTTTAATTCAGATTAAGTATTGCAATAATAATCTCGTTAGAATATACACTTACAGCTAAGCGATGGATGCTGAGTGAGAAAAACATATCAATTTATCCTTTAAACGAAGGCGCAAATAAAAATATAAAAAAGAAGGTTGTATCTCCAAGGGCTAGGTGTTATACTAACATAGCGATGAGCTAATTTGCGTAAGACGCGAGACACTAAGCTTCGGCTTAACGTAGGGATGTGGCCCAAGGGTCTTTGGCCGCAAAGGCATCAGACGCCTGCATTTATGCAGGCGTCTTTCTTTTTG
>NZ_JAZVJO010000328.1:0-2523 GCF_059453735.1 Peribacillus sp.
GTTCTGCACAGATTTACACTTCATCTGCACAGTAATCCGTCGGCTTTGCACACTTATTCCAGTTTTTTGCACACTATCAGCGCAACAACTAGTTCAGCATGTTTGATGAAAATGAGTATCTTGCTTTTAATTCTTTGATCCTAATTAATGACCTAACAACCCCGGCTTACCTTGCCTTCACTGTACTCCAGAATTCTTTTGCACAGTAAATAGCTGGATATGCACACTTTTTGATTAGTTCTGCACAGATTTACACTTCATCTGCACAGTAATCCGTCGGCTTTGCACACTTATTCTGGTTTTTTGCACACTATCAGCGCAGCAACTCGTTCGGCATGTTTAAGCTCTCATAACTCTTCACACAAAAAAAGATTGTAGAGAAAAAGGTACTTTTTCTCTACAATCTTTTTTACTCTCTATTTTGCGGGGTATGGTTCATTCTGTAGAAGTCTTCCATTTTTAAATGGCTCATATCGATTGGGAGTCCGCTGCGCAGGCGATTATCGACATTGATGGTACTGTGGTAATTATTGTTGTTAGCTACGATATGCAGAGTTCTATTTCCGATTATTGTTTGCACTTCGTTTCTAACATTTTCTGTGACTTGTTCTGCTTGGGTGTAATCATCCAGACTGAGCGCGAGAAAGATTCCATTACTCGTACTTACAGCACGGGAATCCACTACATGCCTGACTTTATTCGCCTTTTGTCTAATTTTTTCAACGAGTCTGCCATCATAGGCTGTGTAATACATGGACCTAGCTTTTATTGGTTCCCCATCATGCTTGTGATAATTTCGATCGTTCCTGCTGTAGTCGTTATCGTGATAAAACATCCCTCGTTGATCTGTTGATTGATCCCCTAATCTCGACATCGGTGCATCATGACTAATTTTCCGCACCAAGTTATCTTTCTCTGTCGAATGATACCCCGACTCAACTGTATTGGTGTTTTCGTTTTCCCCAGCCTGATTATCACTCGCTGAACACCCAGTCAAGGTTACTGCAAACACTGTAATCGGTAGTAAGATTTTTCTCCGCATCAACAAACCCCCTTCGCTTAGAGGCAGGATTCGCACCTGCCTTTATAGCATCTTAAGTAAAGGGGGTTTTTACTCTGACAGTTCGCACCATTTTAGGAAAGCAGCTTCACGATGCTTCGATTAAATTTCATACGCTTCGGATAATTTTCTACTGTCAATTTCCAAACAGAATGCAGCCGTTTAGAATGATGGTATCCCTCTTCTTTCACGATTCGGTTCCACTCTCGAAAAATATCTGCAGGATAAATCAACGCATATAAGAACGCACGATTATGACGGTATTTCTTTAATTCCGGATAACTCCAAAGCGTTTCTTCGGGATTATTCAAGTGAGGTAGAATCCGATTGGCATATTGTAAAAAATCGATAATCGGCGGTGCTTCACTAATTAAATCGAAATCAATTAAGGTCAGTTCTCCGTTCTGCTTCCGTAAAAAATTATGATGGGCACAGTCACCATGAATGACCACACTATTTTCGCTGTATAACAAACGTTCGTATGCCTGCAGCCCTGACAGTGACCATTCTGCCCACCGAATCCAACTGTCTAAAATTGATTCCTCTACATATTCACGAATAACGGACAGATTTTCTTTAAATAAGAGCAGACGCTCATGCCACTTTATATGCTGATCAAACAAAGGAATGCCGCTTTTCAAATTTGGCAGTGCATGGGCTGATGACCGATGAAATTGATCAAGTACCTCCAAACCGTTTTGACGATTTTTATCATTGCGGTAATTAAAGGACGTCTTCGCGGGTGGTAAATACTCAATTCCTGCGTATACCTTGTTTTCGTAATCAAATGGCCGTTCATCTGCTAACATCCGATACGTACTGTTAAACCCATTTTTTTTAATAACCGACGTTAAAATTTCTTGGCTCTCCCATTTTCGGTAATTAGAAAAGCCTTTAATAATCAAAAATTTATTTTCGCTGCGAATTAGATGAACATCCCCATTTACGTGCTGAATCTTTTCTGGCCGGAACCCGCTGTTTTTTAAATAAGAAAAGAGACGAGTGTAGAAAACACTGTCCCCTCGTTGGTTAGTAGCCATCGCTTTCATCGGCGTAGGTTGGATAGCCAGAATGCAGCGGCGCTTGAACACTTGGCATTTGCTGATCAAAATTCCGTCCTCCATAAGGCAGCTCACCAAATGGAATTCCGCCTCCAAGGCCTTGATCGCCATTCATCATCTGTTGCTGACCATACGGAATTCTTTGTTGCCCCCCAAATGGTTGGCCATACGGACCCCGCGGCCCACCGAACGATTGGTCATATGGATTCCTCTGCTGGCCTCCAAATGGTTGCTGGCCATATGGATTTCCTTGCTGACCTCCGAATGGTTGTTGGCCATATGGATTTCCTTGTTGGCCTCCGAATGGTTGCTGGCCATATGGATTTCCTTGTTGGCCTCCGAATGGTTGCTGGCCATATGGATTTCCTTGTTGGCCTCCGAATGGTTGCTGGCCATATGGAT
>NZ_JAZVJO010000329.1:0-4599 GCF_059453735.1 Peribacillus sp.
TACTAAGCTCTGCGGTCTTTTTACCATCGATAAATACAGTGATTTCACCCCCATCAGGGCTGCGCAGCACCTGTAGACCAAGCATTGTCCCTGTAAAGTGATAGGTCACGGAAGTGGCTTTTTTTTCACCTTGTAAATAGCTCCCATGCTTGAAAAAGCCGTCAATGACGTCAGGATTTTCCACCGTTTTGAATGAGAAATCAACATCCTGGCCTAACGGACTTGGCAGTTTGGAAATCTGTTTATTAACAGATGCATTTTTTTCTAACGCTTTAAAAATGGAATCTGTATAGAGCTGATATCCAGCGCTATTTGGATGAATCCCGTCTTTAGTTAACTGTTTTTCCGTTTGGCCTGAATTAGCGAAAACAGGTCTCATATCGATATGGGTTGTGTGATAATGAGCGGAAAGTACGTTTATTACTTGTGCAAACTGGTCGTTTTTCAGAGAGCTTTCCGTTATGGTAACGATATCAGCTCGTGGAAAGGTTTTTTTAACGTGTCGGATTAACCCTTCATATTGCTGCTTAAACTGATCAGCTGACATATATTTTCGATCATTTTCACCAAAAACAATGAAGACGAAGTCTTGATTAGGAGAGGTATCACTTATTGAGAATTTATAAAAACCTTCAAAAGCAGTTGAACCACTTTGGACGATTTTATCACTTTTACTAGAAGAACCATATGTCGATTTGATTTTCTTTTCAAGCAGTGTAAACCATGTTTGTTGAGGAGTTTCTGCCCCTGAACTACGTCCAATACTGTCTCCAATAATTAAATAGCGTATAGGCTTACCGTTAAGCATTTTCTCGTATCCAGTCTTATTCCCATTGGACCCATATGTTTCAACCATATCTTGAAACAGAAATAAGCTAAATAAAAATACGAGCATGACAAAAGAGACGAGCGGCAGTAATCTTTTTCTTTTAGGCAACATTTTTCCCCCAACATATTATTCCATCTATTATAACCTTAAAAAGGAAAATAGGTATATGTAAACATGTATTTTTTATCATTAAGTTCTTCGGTAATATCTACCTAGTTAATGGGGGTGCATATTTTTCTTATTACAAAAATGGGCGAATGCACAGTCCGATGCAGGCGTGTTTACATATGGTAAGGATGTAGTGAGATATTAACAAAGGAGTGGAAGAATATATGTACGGAGGATATGGCGGCGGATACGGCGGAGGATACGGCGGAGGATACGGCGGCGGCTGTGGCGGTGGCTACGGATACGGCGGCGGCGGCTTCGGCGGCGGCTTTGCTTTAATCGTTGTATTGTTTATTCTTTTAATCATTATTGGTGCTTCATTCTGTAACTAATATTAGGTTTAAGGCCAGCCATTTAATATGTGCTGGCTTTGCTTCTTTAAAAAAATACCGTCAGCGTGTCTTTTTTGCCTTCTTGATTTCTGCTATAATAACCTAAACTTGGAAATTGTAAAAATGTAAAAATACATACAGAAACTGGAGCTGGAGAGACATGCTGCCTGAAAGATTGAAAGCTGGAGATGAGATTCGAGTACTTGCACCATCACGAAGTTTAGCCATTGTTAAGGGGGAGCAAAGACGGATTGCAGAAGAACGTTTAACAGAGCTAGGCTTTATCGTTACCTATGGAAGAACAGCGATGGAGCATGATGATTTTTTTTCTAATTCTGTGGAAGACAGGATTACTGACATTCATGAAGCCTTCGCCGATCAAAATGTCAAAGCGATATTTACGGCAATTGGAGGATATAATGCCAATCAATTATTGGGTTACCTTGATTATGAATTAATTAAGAGCAATCCTAAGATCCTAATCGGTTACAGTGATATTACGGCAATCACACTCGCAATTTATCAAAAAACAGGGTTAATTACCTATTCTGGGCCGCATTTTTCTTCATTCGGAATGAAATCAGGTTTTGAATATACATTAAATTCTTTTAAACAAGCAGTGATGACAGAAAAAGAGTATCTAATTGAACCTAGTGAAACTTGGAGTGACGATTCCTGGTACCTAGATCAAGAAAACCGTACATTCCATGTTAATAATGGATATGGTGTTTTACAGGAAGGACGTGCTGAAGGGACGATCATTGGCGGTAATCTATGTACAATGAATCTATTACAAGGAACCGAGTTCATGCCTTCGTTTGACAATAGTATTCTATTTATTGAGGATGATAATGAAATTCATCCATTTACCTTTGATCGTGATCTACAGTCTCTTCTTCATCAACCGGGTGCAAGTGGAATAAAAGCGGTTGTCATTGGCCGCTTTCAAAAGGAATCTGGGATGACTGAATATGCGTTGCAACAAATTATTGCCACAAAACGAGAATTACAGGGAATTCCTGTGATTACCAATGCTAACTTTGGACATGTGTCACCATTTGCCACGATTCCAATTGGCGGAAGGGCAGTTATTGAAGCTTATCATGGTAAGGCAACTATAAACGTGCTGTAAAACCCAAACCATCTTCTGCATCAGGAAGATGGTTTTGTTTTGTTCTGAGTGTTCTTCGGGAATTTAAGAAGGACTGTATAATACCCTTTCAAAACGTATAGGGTATTTCTTTATTTTGTTTGATTTTATAAATGAAAGAATAAGGACGTTATGAGTACAGTAAAAGTATTTTATTCGTATATTCAGTGTTTTGGATGAAAGATTCTTCTATAAGGCACATACACTTTACTAGAATGGATGTTTTGAAGGGAGCTGGAGCGTAACGTGAATTCCACATCATTAATCAAACCGGTTCTGAGTGTGGTGTATCCTGTCATCAGTCATGGGAAAGGCGTTTTTTTATATGACAAGGACGGTAAGGATTATCTAGATGCATCATCTGGAGCTGTCACAGCAAACATCGGCCATGGTGTGGAGGAAATTAATCAAGCAATGCTAGAGCAGGCAGGAAAGGTTTCTTTTGTCTATCGGTCACAATTCACGAGTGATGCGGCAGAAAAGCTTGCTGATAAACTGGCGCTGCTGATTAAGGGCAAGCTGCGATGGAGCTTCTTCGTCAATAGTGGATCGGAAGCGACTGAGACTGCATTGAAAATTGCGATTCAGTATTGGCAGGAGAAAGGGCAGCCAAGAAAAAATCGAATCATCTCGAGATGGATGAGCTATCATGGCATCACGCTAGGTGCGTTATCGATGTCTGGTCATCCACTCCGCCGAGAGCGATTTACCTCTCTTCTTGAATCGTATCCTTCGATACCAGCTCCCTATTGTTATCGGTGTCCGCTGCGGTTAGAACCTGGTACTTGCGGGCTTGCCTGTGCGAATGAATTGGAGGTGTCTATTCTCCGAATTGGTGCAGACAACATTGCTGCGTTTATAGCCGAGCCTGTCATTGGTGCAGCTGGTGCAGCTATTGTTCCACCGGATGGGTACTTTCAAAAGTTAAAACAGATATGTGAAAAATATGACATTCTTTTCATTGCTGATGAGGTGATGACGGGAATGGGGAGGACTGGAAAAGTACTTGCTTCAGAACATTGGGGCGTAGAGCCTGACATTGTTACGCTTGGTAAAGGGATGAGCGGCGGGTATTCTCCTATCGCAGCTGCAATTGTGACAGAAAAAGTCCTTGAGCCGATTATGAATGGATCGAAATCCATTATGGGGGGGCATACATTTAGTGCAAATCCGTTATCCTGTGCCGTGTCACTAGCGGTGCTCGACTATCTCGATACAAATGACATGGTTGAAAAAGCGGAGAAAACAGGGAAAGTTCTCGGGAATTTATTGAGTAAGATTGGAGAGGAATTTTCATTTATTGGCGATGTTCGCGGAAAAGGAATGCTTTATGGAATAGAATTTGTCATGGATAAAAAAACGAAGAGGTCGTTTCCGATTCAAATGGATGTAACCAATAAGATCATTAAACAAGGGATGGAACATGGGTTAATCGTTTATCCTGCTGCGGCAGGTGAAGAAGGTATTACTGGAGCAGCAGTTATCATTGCTCCCCCGCTTACAATACGCCCAGCTGAACTCATAGAATTGGGACATAGGTGGAGAAAGACGTTACAGGCCTTTAAAGATACTGCCGGGTTAGGATAGAGGAGGTAATAATTTGGCTGTATTAAGTAAAGTGTGCAGTTTTGATGATATTTTGCCATTGTTTCAGGATGAACAAAGTATTATGTTTGGTGGATTCGGCGGTATTGGAACACCGAGCGGACTGGTAGATGTACTCATGAAAGCGGGCAGCCGTGACTTACTTTTGATAGGAAATGACACGGGGTTTCCCGATATTGGCATTGGGAAACTTGTCTCAAATAGACGAGCCAAAAAACTAATTGTCTCTCATATTGGGTCTAATCCGAACGCCGGAACGTTCATGTCTAACGGAGAACTAGAAATCGAATTCTCCCCTCAAGGTACGTTGATTGAACGCATTCGGGCAGGGGGAATGGGACTCGGCGGCATTCTATGTGATATCGGACTAGATGAGGACATTGTCAGACGTGATAAAAAGCGGGTCACTGTTAATGGCAGCGAATACTTAATTGAGCCGGCATTAACGGCAGATATTTCGATCGTTTATGCCGAAAAAGCAGATGAGTTTGGTAATTTAATATATGACAAAAGTG